>CAYNLX010000029.1:3800-9870 GCA_964398265.1 uncultured Muribaculaceae bacterium
TTTTCAATTTTTTAAAGTCTATTTTAAAGTTTTCTGTAAAACATTTCCCTTATTTTGTATCATTTTTCCTGGAATAAAACAATTCATATCAAATGCACATAATACATAATTATTATCTAATATCTTACAATTATTATTCCCTGTTAATAATTTTTGTGCTTCTTCGTAGTTTCTTGGCAAAATATACAAAATACTAGAATCACCATTTTGATTTTGCTTTTCGATCGAATTTAGCATATAATTATAATCTCCTAGTAAATCAATCGATTCTGAATCATAACATCTTGATAAACTTGTTGCAAAAGAAATACCTCTTCCATCATCATAAATATTTAACCCTTGAAATAGAATTGATGGTAGTTTTTCTGAATTGGTTTTATGTATCATAATATAAAATCCACCTTCAAAAGGACTAGAATTTTGTAATTTATATACTATTTCTTGTAAATTATCACATTGAAAATCCGAATGTGTTCTCCAACGTGATACCATTTTTCCATATAAAGAATTTCCATCAATTTCTGTTCCATAAATTGATAAAACTGATTTGCTCTTTTGCTTTTCCATTTTTACGCCTTCTTATGTGTTTTAAAACTCAAAACTAAAATGTTTTGAGTTATTTCTTTATTATACTATCTTTTTTTAATGTTTTTAAATATTCTAAAACTAATTTGGAATTAAGTAATTCTTCCCTAGTAATTATTCCCATATTATATAATGAGAATAAATTACTTAATTCAATTTTTTTTGATAATACTTTAATATTATCATTTAATTCGCTTACTCTATATGCTGCATTTCTTGCTTGATCTCCATCATAAGACATATAAGCACCCCCATTACTAAGTTGATATAATAGCATATTTTGTATGATTAGTCTATATCTATTATCTATCTCTTGACGATAAGAATAATCTTAATATGTTTAGAACTGTAATTAAAGTTCCAGCTACGTAAGTAAATGATGCTGATTTAAGTACTTTATTAATACCATATAATTCATTTTTATAAACTAATTTTAATTTTTCTATTTCTTTGCTAGCTCTTGATGAAGCATTAAACTCAACAGGTAAAGTTACTATTTGAAATATTAATCCAAATAACATTAATGCAATTCCTAAATATATTAAATTTAATAATTGTGTAATGCACCCAATTATAAATAATATATATACTAATCTATCAGTAATAGATACTACCGGAAAAATTAATGATCTAAATTTCAAAAAACTATAACCTTCTTTATCTTGTATCGCATGTCCACATTCATGGGCTGCAATTGCCATACTTGAAACTGATTCCCCATCAAAAACTTCTTGAGATAATCTTACAACTTTTCTTCTTGGATCATAATGATCTGTTAAACTTCCTGGGGTTACCACAATATCAATATTATTTAATTTATTATTATCTAATATTTTCCTAGCAATTTCAAAACCACTAATTTTTTCTATATTTTTTATTTTATTATATTTATTGTATGAACATCTAACATATACATTAGAAATTATCATTAAAAAAATTATAAATATTAATAATAATCCTTCCATTATTTATCTCCTACTACTTTATATGTTGTGCCTTCTCTTGTGTCCATTATTTCTATTCCATTAGCTAATAATTCTTTTCTAATTATATCAGCTAATTCATAATTTTTTTCTTTTTTTGCTATTTTTCTTTCTTCTATTTTTTTTAAAATATTTGGATCATTATTTTCTTTATAATTGTTAATTAAGTTTAATCCAAATACTTTATCCCAAGATTCAATTAATTTAATTTTAGTATTTCCATTAACATTAATATCTTTTAATAAATCATATAATAAAGTTATAGCATTAGAAGTATTTAAATCATTAGAGATATGTTCTTTAAACATATTATCATATTCATTAAATTGTTTTAAATTTACTTCTCCTTCAGTTGTAATTAAAGAAATTTTATTTAATAACTTTTTGTAAGCTTTTTCTGATTGATCCAGTAATTCAAAAGAAAAACTAACTTGTTTATGGTAGTAGGTGTTTAAAACGAAGTATCTAAACGAAAGAGGATTATAACCTTCTTCTTTAAGCTTAGAAATAGTTAATATATGCCCTAAAGATTTACTCATTTTAATATTTCCAGTTAATAGCCAAGAAAGATGTACAAAATAATTACACCATCTATGTCCTAAATAAGCTTCACTTTGCGCGATTTCATTTGTATGATGTGGAAATACTGCATCTTCTGCACCAAAATGAATATCAAGATATTCTCCTAAGTATTTAATTGCTATACTAGAACATTCAATATGCCACCCAGGAAATCCTCTTCCGAATGGACTATCCCACTGTAACTCTTGATTTCCAAATTTACTTGTTGTAAACCAAAGGACAAAATCTTCTGGATTTTTCTTATTAGTGTCTTCGTTAACCTCATCTCTTGAAGCGATTTTTAAATCTTCTTTATTTTTACCAGATAAATTATAATAATCTGGATATTTTGAAGTATCATAATATACATTTCCATTATTTTGATAAGCATATCCATCATCAATAAGTTTAGTTATTATTTTAATATAAGTATCAATTTGAGAAGTTGCCGCTACAACTTTTTCTGGCCATTTAATATTACATAATTCACACTCTTTTTTAAACTCTTCAGTATAGAATTGAGCTATTTCTTTTGATGATTTGTGTTCTCTTTCCATAGCTATTACCATCTTGTCTTCGCCAGTATCTCCATCGCTTTTCAAATGTCCTACATCTGTAATATTCATTGCTCTATCAACTTTATATCCTAAATATATAAAAACTTTTTCATACAAATCCTCAGCTATATACGTTCTCATATTTCCTAAATGTTGATAATGATATACAGTTGGACCACAAGTATACATTTTAATTATTCCTTTTTCTCTTGGAACAAATTCTTCTATTTTTTTTGTATATGTATTATAAAGTTTCATAATTATACTTCCTCTTCTTATATTTAATTGTATCAATATTTAAAGTTTTTGTAAACTAATGACATTTTATATTATTTAAACAATTGTTTAATTTTTTATATCCACTTTTTTTATAATCAGATTCTAATATTATTTCTTCAATGATTGAGGATTCATTTATTCCTTTTTCTTTTAAATAACAGGTTATGTTAAATTTACTAGCATTTGATAGTTCAATTATCGAAGAAAAATCTATTTCAATATTAATATTACTTTTTTCATCATTAAATCCTATTGTATTATTTTCTATATTACTAGTAAAAAATATAATAGAATTATCAAAAAACAATTTTTCATTTTTATTATTAAATATAAAACTATTTTTACATATATTATTAAATATTTCCTTTATTTTTATATTAGCTAGTTGAATATTATCTATTATAAAAATTGTATTAGATATATTATTTACTTGGTTTAATATGCCTTCATCGTCATATCCTACATAGCCAGGTGGTGAACCAATTAATTTATTAATTGAAGTTTCATTAGTATACATAGACATATCAATTATTATTGGTGTAATATTTAATATATTACAAAAATTATCTAATATATAATTTTTTCCGACTCCTGTTTTACCATTCAATAAAATATATCTTTTTTCATCACTTATATTATTTAATAACTCTTTTATAGCAGTAGTTTGTCCTATTGTTTTTTTATTTAATTCAGCTTCTAACGCACCAATATTGTTTTTATAATCTATAATACCCATTTTTTCTTTTATTGTTTGTTCAATAAATTTTGAATTTATTTGCGTATTATTTATATTAGCTTTAGAACACACTAAGTCTAATAAATCTATTGATTTGTCAGGATTACATCTATTATGTATATATTTATTTGAATAAAACATTATATCATTAATATTATTATTAGTAATTCTGACATTATGAAACGAAGAATAATTTTTTTTAATTCTTTTTAAAATATTTAAAGTTTGTTCATGATTAGGCTCTTCAACTATAATAGTTTCAAATCTTCTTTCTAATGCTTTATCTTTTTTTATATGTTTATTATATTCATTTAATGTAGTTGCACCAATACATTTAATAGTTCCTCTTGCTAAATATGGTTTTAAAATATTTGATGCATCAATAGCCCCTTCCGCTCCACCTGCACCAACAATAGTGTGTATTTCATCAATAAAAATTATTATATTATTTTGCTTAGTAATTTCATTTAATAGTTTATTTAATCTTTCTTCAAACTCTCCTCTATATTTTGTACCTGCTACTAATTCACTCATATCAATATTAATGATTTTATATTTTTGTAAACCAATTGGAACATTTTTCAATTCTATTCTTCTTGCTAATTCTTCCACTATTGCAGTTTTTCCTACGCCTGCTTTTCCTATTAACAATGGATTGCATTTTTGTTTTCTAAATAATATTTCAATGACATTTTCAATAATTTTATCTCTTTCAACTACACAATTGTTTTTATCTACAATATCATTTAAGCATTGGCCAAATGACATTATTATTTCTTTTTTATTTAAATTTTTTAATTCATCATATAACCCTTCTAAATCAGCTTTACTATTTATTAATATTCTTATTGCTATTCCATCACCTTCTTCGATCATTGACATTAATAAATGTTTTGAAGTTACTTTAGAATCTTTTTTTTCTATTGCATCTTCTTTTGCATTGTTAATAATTCTTTTTAATAAAGGTGTATATAAAATATGGGAGCTTTTTTTTGTACCAATTCCAATAACTTTTATTAATTCTTTTTTAAAACTATTATATGTAATATTATAGATTTTTAAAATATTATTAAGATTATTTTTCGATTTTAAGATGCTTAATAATAAATGTTCACTTCCTACATAAGGATGATTTAATTCTAACATTTCTATTTCTGCTTTTTTTAGTATTCTATTTAATTCTTGATCATTATTCATAGATCCTCCATTACATTCTATGAATATGGTTTGTTTTTTAATATTTTTTATTCAAAAAAAAATAGACTATTTTGTCTATTATTTTTCATATGGAATAAGTGCCATAAATCTTGCTAATTTAATTTGATTTGCAATGTGTCTTTGATGCTTTGCACAAGCACCAGTCATTCTTCTTGGCATAATTTTGCCTTTTTCATTAATATATTTAGAAACGATCATTACATCTTTGTAATCAACGCTTTTTCCAGCACACATTTGGCATATTCTTTTTTTCTTACGATAAAATTCAGCCATAATTATTTTCCTCCTTTAAAATGGAAGATCATCATCACTTAAGACAACTTCATTACCAAAGTCCTTAAAAGGATCTTCACTTATATCTGTAGTTTCAATATTATTGTTGTCATTAGAAAATGCTTCTCCACTTGTATTTTTACTTCCTAAAAAAGTTACATTATCCGCTACTACTTCAGTTACATATTTTTTTGTTCCATCAGTACCATCATAGCTTCTTGTTTGAATTCTTCCATCAACAGCAACTTGGCTACCTTTTTTACAATATTTACTAATGTTTTCTGCTTGTTTTCTCCAAGCAACACAATTTATGAAATCAGCTTCCCTTTCACCATTAGCATTTGTAAATGTTCTTTGAACAGCAATACTAAAGTTTGTTGAAGCAATTCCACTTGATGTAGTTCTTAATTCTGGATCTTTAGTTAATCTTCCGATTAATATAACTTTATTCATATTTTACTCCTCGTCTAATTTGATTATTAAATGTCTTACAACATTTTCATCAATTAATGCTTTATGTTCAAATGCATTGATAGCTTCAGTATTTGCTTCAACTTGAAGAACATAATAATATCCAGTTACTTCTTTATTAATTGGATATGCAAATTGTTTTTGTCCCAATTCTTTAGTATCTAATACTTTAGATTTATTATCAGTAATAGTACTAATCAAAGTGTTTGCAACTTGTTTAACTGCATCACTTTCTATTGTAGACTTAACAATAAACATTATTTCATATTTATTCATCATTACACCTCCTTATGGTCTATTTGGCCCTTAACTAGTAAGAGCAAGGAGTAAGTTTTCGCTTACATGGCATATTATATCAATTAAACTTAATAAAGTAAATGTTTTTTATACATTAAATCTAAAGTATA
>CAYNLX010000030.1:0-9628 GCA_964398265.1 uncultured Muribaculaceae bacterium
CACATACTATATCATTTCCATAATTATCAAAATTAGCATGACCTTTTATAGTAATTTTATTATTTTTAATTATTATATTAACCATATTATTTTACTTCAATCTTTTTAATAGTTAATTTAGTGTATGGTTGTCTATGTCCTTGTTTTTTACGATATTTTTTCTTAGGATGATATTTAAAAACAATTATTTTTTTGTTTTTTCCATGTTTATCTACGGTACATACAACTTTAGCACCTTGTACATATGGTCTACCTACAACACCATTAGCAAATAGTACTTGGTCAAATACTACTTCACTTCCAGATTCTACATCTAATTTTTCAACATAAATTGTATCTCCTTCAGAAACAATATATTGTTTTCCTCCGGTTATAAATATAGCTTTCATTTTTACCTCCTTATATTATTATTAAGACTCGCCTTTAAGGTGAATTAAATTCTTGTTAACCTTTTTAGTGCGGTTTAAAGAAAGCCCTTTAAACATGTTAAATAATACCAAATAAAACTTATTATGTCAAATGTTATTTTATATTATTAAATCTATTATTTAATATATTATACTCGGTATTTATTTTTCCTTTTTCTATAAAAATATGTTTTTTTTCTCTATATAGATTATTAATATTATTAATAACTTTAGTTTTTATATATGTATACTGATTTAGATATCTTTCTAAACAAAATTTATTAAAATAATTATTGATATTATTGCACTCAATAATTATCTTGTATATTAAATATGATATTACAATTAAACTGCTTTTTGGAAATATAATATAAAAATATATAATTGATATTATTGATACTAAAATAGATAAAAATAAACTAAATTTATATGGAAATATTTTATTTATTATTGAATTAAGTATATAATATCCATCTAATGGTACCATAGGTAATAAATTAAAAATAAATATAGAATAATTATATATTTTAAATAATATATAAGTTTGGTAATTTATATATGAATGATTAAATAGATAGTTAATTATTAGATATAATATTATCTGAAAAAGCATACCTCCAAAATATATCAATATATCTTTGTTAATTGGATAATTTATATCTTTATACATATTACTAACAATACCAAAAGGATAAATCTTAATATCTATTATTGTTATTTTAAAAATTTTTATAAAAAATAAATGACCTAATTCATGTATTAAAAGTATTAAAGATATTATTAAAAAAGATTTATATAATCCACATATTAATGACAATAATATTATGAAATAAGTAGAATAATCAATTTTAATTTTCTTCAATATATTTTTCGTATTTAATAACTTCTGAGTCTTTTTTAATTAAAATAAACATTTCTTTGTTATTAACTGCTCCTAAAATATCATTTTTTTCTATTGAATCATATAATTCTATATTTGTTTCTAATATATTCCCATACCATATATCAATTCCGTCTGTTCCTTGTATTATTATTGTTTTATTATAATTATCTTTATTTCCAATATATACAACTATTCCGCTTTCTAATGCATTTATATTATTATCATCTAAAGTAAGTTTAGATCCATCATAATAATCTTCTATATTTAATATATTGCTATTATTAAAAACTGTTTTCGTTATTTTATTTAATTTATTAAATGGTAGTACACTACCAAGATACTTATTGTACAAATTATTTATATTAGAAAATGTTATATTTTTATTAAACAAATACTTTTGTATTAAATTGGTTTTAGTGTTTTGTTTATTATATATAATACTACATAAAATTATAATTATACAAATTAATACTTTGCTTAACAGATTTTTAAAATAAGTTTTATTATGTTTTTTCTTTTTTTTAATTATATTTAAATAATCCATACAATCACCTAAATAAATGTATGATTATTTTCTTTTTTTTATACAATAATATTATAATAATTATATTTAAAATATACATACTTAAATCTTTATTTTTAAAAAAAATAAATGCTATAAGTAAATTAATAGAGTTAATTAGTAGATATCGAGTAAAACTATTTTGTTTTATTAAAAAATAATTAACTAATATTATAGATAATAATAAATAAATGATATCATTATTATTACATAATAGATAAATAACAAAGGTAATTATTAATAACTTAATTATGTTTTTATTAAGTATCGAATAATATATAGAAATTAAAAATAAATATGATTTATAAATAGTTAAATTATATATAACTATATCTAATAGTATTAACATTTCACACCATTATTATAGATACATAATTTAAAGATTCAAAATCTACTTTACTTTTTATTAAAGCTTTATTATCAACTATATTATAAACATAACCTATAATAACTCCTTCTGGATATGAACTTATACCAGAAGTATATGCCATATCAAATTTATTGATATTATCTAAATTATCTACGTATAATTCTTTTTCATATTTTAATATATAATATCTATCATTTATTTTAACAGAAATATTAATATTATCTAAAAGAGAAACAGTAGAATAATTTTTATATACTTTAGTTATTACTCCAATTAAACCATTTTTATTAATAACTAATAAATCACTCTTTAAGTTATAGTTTTTGCCTTTATTAATTGTTATTGTTTTATTGTTATATAAATTATTAGTAATAATTCTTGCATTAATAATATTTAATCCATCATATTTTATATCGTTAATTAAAAGTAAATCTTTTAATTCTTTTTTTAAATTAATGTTTTCTATACGTAAAATTTCATTTTCACTATATGAATTATCAAATGTAAAAACATAATTTAAATATGATATTAAATTAAATATATTATTTCTAAATATAAAAGAAAAAAGAAATAATATTATAATACTACTTCTTAATATATTTTTTTTCATAACTCACCATTTCCATAAAAACTATAATATTTATCTTTTGAATATATAATATGATCCAATAAAGGAATATTAAATATGTTACATGATTCTTTAATTATTTTTGTTATTTTTTTATCTTCTTCACTTGGCCACACATCTCCACTAGGGTGATTATGACATATTATTATAGAATGAGCACTCTCTAATACTGCATATTTTAATATTTCCCTAGGATGAACATTTACTTCATCTAAAGTACCTTTAAATATTTTTTTATAATTTATTAATTTTTTCTTAGAATCTAAACATATCACTATAAATATTTCTTGTTTAATGTTTCTATAAATATTTTTTAAAAAGCAATACAAAACTTCAGAATTATTTAATTTATCATTATTAGTTTTATATTCACTTAATCTTTTCCCTAACTCTATTGATGATAGTAAAGTGCATGCCTTAGAAGTGCCTAGTCCTTTAATTTTAATTAATTTATTAATAGTTAAATCTTCAATATTATTTATTGTTTCTATATCTTTTAATATTTCACTAGATAAATCTATTACAGATTTATTTTTAGTACCTGTTCTTAAAATAATTGACAATAACTCTATATTACTTAAATAATCTACACCATATTTTATTAATCTTTCTCTAGGTTTTTCATCATTAGGTAAATCAACTATTCTCATAATATTCCTTATATAATAATAATATTTTATTATTAATTTCTAGCATATTTGTTTTATTATATTTTAACATTTCTTCTTCTAATTGAGTTATTTTATCAGATAGTTCGCTATTTAAAATTACTTCTCTTATAAAATAATCTTTTTTATCATTATTAAATTTATCTTTAAATATATTAATCAATTCTTCATTACTTAATATAGCGCTATATACTCTATAGTAATTATTATCTTTAATTGTTATAGAGTTATCTAAAGTAATATTATCTTTATTTTCATATACTCCAGTTTGAAATATATAAAAAGTATTAACATTACTTGATACTTTTTTATCATAATTATAATTTAATAATATAAATAGAAAAAAAACGCCTAATAATAAGGCAGCAAAAATAGTTTTCATATATTTATTCATGTAATCACCATTTATATAATAACAGACAAAATAAAAATAATATGTCGAAATTATTCCTTCATATTATTTATTAAATATTAATATTAATTTTCCTTTAATCTTCCCAAATAGCTCTATTTACAGTTTTAACAACTACTTTTCCAATATATTCTTTATTTGCTACAGAAAATACTGTTTCAGATTCATTAATCCATAATTTTAAATTAAATGTTTTACTTTCATTTACATTTAATAATCCAAAATATAAAGAATAATCTACATCAGTTTCATTTTCATATTTAGTTAAATCAAAATAAGGTAATATATTTGGAGATGAATTATTTAATGAATATTTTAATTGATTTCTTAAGATACTATTATTACTAGAAGATTGATCATCCAAATAAATTAGAAAATAAGCAGGAATATTACCAGTATTAGTAATAGTAAATGTATAACCATCAGTATTCATTCCTTCTTCATCTTTCATAGGATATGAATTATCTAAATCAATACTTTCAGTATTATCTTTAAAACTAATATCTAATATTCCAGTCATAAATACATTTGGTTTATCATTTGTATTTTGTAAAATAAATCCATATGATGTTCCAATAAGAGCACAAACTAAAAAAGATAATATAACAAAATAACTTAAAATAGTTTTTTTATCTCTCATTATTACAATCTCCTGACTATTATAAGTTTAACATATTATAAAAATAGTATCAACAGCAAAAAATGTTGTTTATTTAGTTTTTATTTAGTATAATAATTATAAGAATAAAGAGGTGAAAATGAATGTTAAAAGAATTTGATTATGAAAATATGCCTATTGTCGAAATAGTAAATGAGATAATTCTTGATGCTATTAATAAAAAAGCAAGTGATATTCATTTTGATCCAACAGAAAACATATTAAATATTAGAATTAGAATAGATGGAGAATTAATTGAATATGCTCATATTCCAAGTAATATAAAAAGAAATTTAATAACTAGAATTAAAATAATATCTGGTATGAATATTACTGAATCTCGTTTACCTCAAGATGGCGCAATAAAAAGCAAAATAAAAGAAATAAATTTAGATTTACGTGTTAGTAGTTTACCAGTAAAAGATGGAGAAAAAATAGTAATAAGAATATTAGACTACTCTATGAGTTTAGAAGGATTAGAAACTTTAAACTTTTCAGAAAACAATTTAAATAAAGTTAACAAAATGATTACTATTCCTAATGGAATTATACTTGTTACTGGTGCAACTGGAACTGGTAAAAGTACAACAGTATATGCTATTCTACAAAAATTAAATAAAGTAAATAGAAATATAATTACTGTAGAAGATCCAATAGAAATGGCAATTGAAGGAATAAATCAATTACAAGTTATGCCAGAAATTGGTCTTACTTTTACTTCTGCTTTAAGAAGTATATTAAGACAAGATCCAGATGTTATAATGATAGGAGAAATAAGAGATGATGAAACTGCTAGAATTGCTGTAAGAGCATCAGTTACTGGTCATATAGTATTAAGTACTATTCATACTAATAATTCTTTAAATACTATTGAAAGATTGCTTGATATGGAAGTTGAAAGATATTTATTAGGAAGTGCACTAACTGGAATAATTAGTCAAAGACTTGCTAGAAAATTATGTCCTCATTGTAGACAAGAAAGATCTACTACAGAATATGAAAAAAACATTTTTAAAAAAATACTAAATTTAGATGTTAATACAATCTACTCTTCAGTAGGATGCGATAAGTGTTTAGGAGGCTTCTCAGGTAGAATTGCAATACACGAAGTACTACTTTTAAATCAAGAAATAAGAGATGCAATTACTAATAATGTAAGAAAAGAAGAATTAAGAAAGCTAGTATATAGTTCTGACGTAATAACATTGCTTCAAGATGGATTAAAAAAAGTAGTAAATGGAGAAACTACTATTGAAGAAGTATTAAGAATAATTGATTTAGATTCTGATTACATTGATGATGAAAATACTGATTTAAAAAAAGATTTAATGGGAACAGTCAAAAATAATAATAAAGAAATAAAAGAACCAATCTATGAATTCATATAGATTGGTTTTTAAATATTCAATAACAAATCAATTATATATCTAAATTTATCAGAAAAAATAAATACAATATATAAACTTATTCCTAAAAATGGCCCAAAAGGAATTTCTTTTTGATGTTTAGAAATAACTAAAAATAAAGCATAAGGAAATGTTAAAAAACAAGCTAATACTATTGATATTAAACCTAGCTTCATTCCTAAACAAAGACCTATAATAAATGCAAATTTAATATCTCCCCCACCTAAAGATTCAGCATTAAATAATTTGTCTCCTAAAAGTTTAATAGCATACATTAATATAAATAATACTGTTCCATTAAATATACTTCTAAAAAGAAACATAAAGCTATGAGTATCAAGATAAAAGAATAATAAAATAAACAATCCTCCAATTATCATAGGACTATCAAGTATAATATAATATTTAAAATCACTTACATATATTATAATTATTATATAAGTAATAATTAAACTAATACCAAATTCATAACTTAAACCAAATATTCTATAATTATAAGAAAATAAGAATCCAGTCAATATTTCTATAATTATATACGATAAAGGTAATTTTTCTTTACAATATTTACATCTTCCTTTATTAAAAATAAAAGATATTATTGGAATTAAATCATACCACTTTAAATTTTTATTACAAAATTCGCAATGGCTTCCAGGCTTAATTAATGATTCATTTCTAGCTAGTCTAGTTCCATAAACATGAAAAAAAGAACCAAAAATTGTACCTATAATAAATAACAATAAATAAATCATATAAACTCCTTATAATGAAACTTTTTCATATATATCAAACATTGGAATAACAATTGCTAATACAACAATACCTACTATTATAGCTAAAAATACTATTAAAATAGGTTCAATAAACGCTTTTAAATTGTTAACAACATTCCTATGCATTTCTTGATAATAAGAACTAACAGTATTCATCATTTCTGCTAATTCTCCAGTAGATTCTCCTGTAACAATCATATAATATGCAACATCTGGTATTGCCCAATGATTTTTAAAAGATTCAGATATTTTATTTCCTTTTGCAATATTTGCAATTGTGTTAAACATAATGGATTTATAAATTTCATTATTAGTAATTTTACTTAAAATATCAATACTTTCAGTTATAAATACATTATTCTTTAATAATGATGAAAATGTTTTTGTAAATATAGTTAATTCATTATAAATAATAATTTTACCAATTATAGGTAATTTCATTAAAACAATTTGAATTGAAGATCTAAACAACTTAATATTTTTATATAGTGTTATAATTAATAAAGCCGTTACAGTAATGAATATTATAATTATAAATAAATTTTTTGAAAGAAAATTGCTTATATTTATTATTGTTAATGTTAACCCTGAAACTTCGCTTCCAATTTGATCATAAACATTAACAAATTGCGGAACAACATATAACATAATAAATGATATTACCGCAATTGCAAAAATCATTATAATCGAAGGGTAAGTCATTGCAGTAATCATTTGTTTTCTAGTTTTTTCTATATCTGTATAATAAAGTGCCATATCATCTAAAGTTTCTTCTAAATTTCCTGCTGCTTCTGCAGCTCTTAACATATTAATTAATAAGTTTGGAAAAATACTTCCTTGTTTTTCTAATGCTGAAGAAAAAGATTCTCCCATAGTAAGTTCATAAATAATAGATTCGAATACTCTTTGTCTACCATTTCTTTTTCCCATTTGACTAGATAAAATAGAAACACTTTCAGTAAGAGGGATACCGCTTCTAATATAAGTAGATAATTGTGTTAACCAAAATATCAATTCTTTATATGATAATTTTTTTGAAAACAATCCACTTACATCATGAGTTTTATTTATCCAATTACTAGTTTCTATTTTATATATTTCATATCCTTTATTTAATAAATAAGTCTGTACATCAAATTTAGAATAACCACCAAAATATCCAGATATAAAATTACCATTAGTATCCTTTACTTTATATTTATAAATGATTTTATTTTCAGTTCTCTTTGCTTCTTCACTATTTAGATCAATAAGAAGCATCTCTCCTTCTTTTTCTAGTTTTTTTCTATTTAGTCCAAAAAAATCTATAATCTTTTTTTCTTTTTTGTCTTTTTTTTCTGATTTAATATCAGAATTAGTTTTTTCATCAAAAATTAAATCTTTTTTTATACGCTTAGTAGTATCATTATCTTTTTTCTCATATAAAACGCCATATTGTTTTTGAACAACTTTTTCTGGTTCTTTTTTTATCTTTTTTTCTTTTATTACTTTTTTACGTTTTCTTTTAAATGGAAATAAAAATATATATTTAACTCCATGAAAAAAAGAAATAATAATAGTATATATAGTAGTAGAAATATAAATAATTATATACTTAACTCCTTTAATGGAATAAGAAATAGTATTTGTTGTTTGAGTAAAAAAAGAATCAAATATTTTAAAAAAACCAATAGATATTAATCTAATTACTTCTAAAATACCATTACCAGTACTTATAATTCCAAGATATATCCAATATAAAAAGTTTTTATTTTTATTGATTCTCATTAGGTATACCTCCTTATTCTTTATAATATAAATTATATCATAATATTTATAAAAAAAACAACTTAATATATATTTTTTTCATATAATATATTAGGTGATTTATATGAATAATTCGGGAATAAATTTAATTACATTATTAAATGGAGCATCAAAAGTATTAAACATTGCTAATCAAGCTGTACCATTATATACGAAAGCAAAACCAATTATAAAAAACTCTTCAAATATTATTAATTCTTTTAAAAAACAAAACAAAGACAACGTTATTATTAACAAATATAATAATACAAAAAAAAATATAGAATTAAATAATTCTAATCCTACATTTTTTTTATAAATAATCATTTTATATTTTTTATTATTCCTTTTAAATATTTTATACGTATCTTCATATTAATTCTTTCTTTAATATTAGATAATGGTATCTTTTTTATGATTGTAGAGTATTTTTCTAATAAATAAGAAAAGTATTTGTTGTTTTTTTTATTTTTAATAAGTAATGGCCCGAATAATAATTCTTTTTTATTATATCTAACTTTTCCTGGAAAAAAAACTATATTAATATAATACTTATTATTTTCAAATACCATATCTTCATTTTTTATATAATATCCATTATTTGTAAAATATTTTCTTAATTCATAATAGTTATTATTAGATTGTGTTATTATTTTATATGTTTTACTTATATTTTTAAACATATGAATAATAGTAGCGCTTCCCATACCGGAAATTATTAATGTATCAACGTTTTCATTATTAATTGGTTCTAATCCAGGACCTAATTTAGTTTTTATTTTATTATTTAATTTATATTTGCTAATATTATTAATTGCATTATTTAATGCGTTAGCATTAATATCTGTAGAAATAATGTCATTACATTTTTTATTTTTAATAAGATATATACTTAAAAGAGCATGATCACATCCAATATCAGCTACTCTGTCTTTTTTATTAATATATTTTACTAAACTTTTTAATCTTTCTGATATCATTAGTCAGTCATAAAATCCTTTAATTTTTTAGCACGAGATGGATGACGTAATTTTCGTAATGCTTTAGCTTCAATTTGTCTAATTCTTTCTCTTGTT
>CAYNLX010000031.1:0-9226 GCA_964398265.1 uncultured Muribaculaceae bacterium
ATTTGTATTAATATTATAACATGTATATTTTTCTTTTAAAAGTTGTTTTATAAAAAATATAATAAAAAAAGCATAATATATATTATGCTAATTAATTCTTAAAATTTTTCTCCGCACATAAAACAAAATGTTGCATTAGAATCTACTTGAGTTCCACATTTAGGACAAACTTTACTTTGTACTTGTGTTGAAGTTTGTGGATTAATAGGCTCTGCTTGTGGTACAACTGGCTCAACTGGTGTACTTTGAACTACTGGCTCAACTGGGGTATTTTGAACTATTGGCTCAACTGGGGTATTTTGAACTATTGGTGCTACTGGTTCAACTGGTGCTACTGGTACCACAGGTGTTTCAGGTTTCATATTAAATGCATCAGCTACAGGTATTTGTACGTTATTATTAACTTCAGGCTCTGTTTGAACATCAACTGGAGATGGTTCTGTAAAAAATTGTTGTTTTGGTTCTTCAGTTATTACTGGATTAACAGGTTGTACCTCTTGTACAACTGGAATTGGTGTTTCAATTACTGGAGATGGTTCTACTGGAGCAACTGGTTCATTAACCGGAGCAGGTACTGGATCAGCACTTGCTGTGCTTTCGTTAGCATTTTCATTAACATATGGTTTTAATGGCTCTGGTACATTATTAACAGGATTATCTATATTATTATTTAATTGAGCATCAACTGGCATACTTTTGCTAAATCCAAGTATAGATAAAAATATTGGAGAAAAAAATATTATTCCCAAAATAAATCCAGTTTTTTTACCAAATTTTTCTGCCAATTTAACTAGTGATATTATATATATAATCGTATTAAGAAAAGGTATAATTGAAAACCATCCTTTAAACCCAACTAATTCAAATAATGTCCACATATTATAAATTGGAACAATTGCAATCCATCCAGGCTTTCCAAATTTTTTAAATATTTTATACATAGCTATTAATGCTATTAAACCTATAGCAATACAAAAAACTGACATTACTATTGAAAATACCCCCATTGACCCTGTTACTGCAGCTGCAGTATCGTCTGTATAATAACTGTAATCATATTGACCTGCCATTTTTATTCCTCTTTTCTATTCTTCTAAATTATATCATTACATTAACTACAATGTAAATAATTAAAACTATTTCACGCTTTATTTTACATTACTTAACATTTGTATTACTATTTGATATTTATCATATCTCTTTGATACAACGCCATTAATTAATATAATAGTATTGATCTTTATATTTTCTATTTGTTCATAACCATCCTTAAATACTACACATTCAACACTTCCAGTTTCATCTTCTCCATTTATAAATGCCATATCGTCATTATTTTTAGTTTTAATTCTTTGTATATTAGTTATTAATAAATAAATACTTATTTTTTTATCATAATATTTTTTTATATCTTCTACTTTAATAGTTTTAGAATTATATTTTGTAACTGGATGATTACTAATATAGAATCCAAAAGTATCTAATTCTTTTTGTATAAGAATGTTATCATCATATTCTTTATATTCACTAATAACTGGCTTCATTATTAATGATTCATCAATGTCTTTAGATATTTCTGCATAATTAATAGCGTTATCTATATTATTATACAAAGTGTTATGATTATAATTAAAACATTTAAATGCATCAGAATCAATTAATAATTCTATTGTTTTTTTATTAACATTTCTTCCATATGTTCTTTTAACGAAATCAAGGAAATCTTTATATAAACCTTTTTCTCTTTCCTTAATAATAGTGTTACTGGTTTCTCTTCCAATACTTTTTATACTAGAAAAAGGAAGAATAACTGATTGATTATTAACAATAAATTCATTATCACTTTCATTAATACTTGGCTTAATAATTTTTAAATCTTGTTTTTTAGCTAAATCAATATATTCTTTTATTTTAACTTCACTACCAACGCTCATATTCAATAAACATATAATAAATTCTTTGTTAAAATTTGCTTTTAAATAAGCTAAATAGTATCCAATTAAAGCATATGAAACTGAATGTGCTTTATTAAATCCATATTCAGCAAATTTTATAATTAAATCATAAACATTATTAGAAATTTTCTTTTCATATCCTAAAGAAATTGCACCTTCAACAAATCTTTGCCTTTCCTTTTCCATAATTTCTTTATTTTTTTTAGACATTGCTCTACGTACAATATCTGCTTGTGAATATGTATATCCACCCATACTTTTTAATATCTCTAATATCTGTTCTTGATATACAATTATTCCATAAGTGTCACATAATATATTTTCTAAAGACTTATCTAAATAAGTAATTTTTTCTTCTTTATTTTTTCTTTTAATAAAAGAATCTATATTATTCATTGGTCCCGGTCTAAATAATGCAACTGCGGCAATTAAATCAGAAAATGTTCTAGGCTTTAATTTAACGATAAAGTTTTTCATACCACTAGTATCAAATTGAAATACACCATCAGTATTACCGCTAGATAATAGCTTATAGGTTTTTTCATCATCCAAAGGTATTTCATTTAATTTAATTTTATTATTAACCATGTTTAAAATATTTGAGATAATAGTCAAATTCTTTAAAGCTAAAAAATCCATTTTTAATAGCCCTAATTCTTCTAAATATTCCATTGTATATCCAGTTAAAATAATGTTATTTTGTTTTACTATTGGTATTACTTTATCTAAATCTTTACTTGATATTATTACTCCTGCTGCATGAATAGAAATATATTTTTTTAATCCCTCTAATTTTAATGCTACATTAAAAGCATCTTTGACTTCTTTTATATCTAAAATTATCTTTTTAATATTACTATTTTTTAAATTATCTTTTAAATTTAAATTCCCATTAATTTTAGCTATTACCCCTGAAGTAGTTTTTTCATCTATTTCAAATATTTTAAATACATCACGTATTACTTGCTTAGTACCTAAGGTACCATATGTCATTATTGGAGCAACAAAATCTTTTCCATATTTTTCTTTTACATAATCTATTACTTGATCTCTTTTAGTATATTCAAAATCTATATCGATATCAGGCATTGTTATTCTATCTTTATTTAAAAATCTTTCAAATAATAAATTATATTTAATTGGATCAACTTCAGTGATTCCTAAGGTATATGAAACTAAACTACCTGCCGCACTACCCCTTCCAGGTCCGACTAAAATATTATTGCTTTTTGCATATTTAACATAATCATATACAATTAAAAAATAATCGCAAAAGCCCATTTCATTTATAACATCTAGCTCATATTTTAATCTACTTAAATATTCATTATTGTTTTTACCAGCTAATCTTTTATCCAATCCTTTTTTTGATAAAGCTACTAAATATTCATAAGAATTGTTAATATATTTAGGAATATATTTATTATTAAGGGGAATTTCTATATTAATACGATCACTAAATTTATTTGTAGATTTTTCATTAATATCTAATATATAATTATTATCATAATTGTTTTTTTTCATATCAATAATAGTACTATTTGTACTAATACTTTTTAAATAATCTAAATATTTTAAATCATTTTTATAAATAGAATATACTTCATTTATAAAAACTACATTATTAGTGAATAATAATGATTCAGTTTTTTCTGTCTCTGTTTCATATGAAATATAAAAGTTATTAAAATCTTTTATTAATTCTCGATTTTTAAAAGGTATTACTATAATTAAATTTTCTTTTTCTACATCTTCTTTAGTTAATTCTCTATCTTGCCTAATACTATTAATTTTAAATAATTCTTGTAATCCATTATAATTAATAGCATATAAATATATGTCTTTATTATAATATTTAACAGATAATCCTACATTTGGTTTAATATTATGCTTTTTACATTCATTAATAAATTCCATTACATATGATAAATTATTATCAATAATGCCACATGAAGTATAATTATTATCACTAAGAAATTCAATTAGTTCTTTTATTTTAATTAAACTTTGTAATAAACTATAATCAGTTTTTATACCTAATGGAATATACATGATATCACCACCCTAAATTTATTATAACTTAAAATAAAAAAAAATAAAACTAATCTATAGTTTTATTTTTAATTTTAGTAGTTATCATATTAATAAAATCTTTATTAGATAATGTTGTTGTTTCTTCTTTTCCAAAGCATCTGTAGCTAATTGTATTATCATCTTTTTCTTTATCTCCAAGTATTAAAGTATAATTAATTTTTTTAATTTGACTTTCTCTCATTTTATAAGATAGTTTTTCTTCTCTATCGTCTAATTCTACTCTTATATTATTTTCTAATAGCAATTCTTTTATTTTATTGGCATATTCCAAATGATATTCATTATTTACTGGAATAATATTAACTTGAATAGGACTTAGCCATAATGGTAAAGATCCTGCAAAATGTTCAATAATTATACCAATAAATCTCTCTAATGAACCATAAATAGTTCTATGTACCATTACTGGTCTAACTTTGTTTCCATGTTCATCAATATAACTTAAATCAAATCTTTCTGGTAATTGATAGTCTAATTGAATAGTACCCATCTGCCATTCTCTACCTAAAGCATCTGACATTTTCAAATCAATCTTTGGACCATAGAATGCTCCGTCTCCAGGATTTAATACCCAATTAGAATCAAATTTTTTATTTAAAATATTTGTCAATTCTGATTCAGCTTTATTCCACTTTTCAATATCTCCAATAAAATCTTCAGGTCTTGTAGATAAATATGGTACAAACTTTAGACCAAAAATATCATAAAAATAATTAGCTATATCTAGAATAGAATCTATTTCACTTGATATTTGATCTTCTCTAATAAAATTATGAGAATCATCTTGATGAAAAACTCTTACTCTTAGTAATCCATGTAGACTAGCAGCGCCTTCATTTCTATGAATAGCATCTACATCACAAAATCTTAATGGTAAATCTTTATAACTTCTTATTTTATTTTTATATATATTAATTGCATTAGGGCAACTCATTGGTTTAAGCGCTTGAACCATTCCATCTGTATCTGATAAAACAAACATATCATCTTTATAATGATCCCAATGTCCTGAAGTAATCCATAGTGAACTCATATTTAACATAGGAGCAGAAAATTCTTGATATCCTCTTTTTTCATGTTCTATTCTCCAAAAATCCACTAATGCATTATATGTTTTTAATCCTTTAGGTAACCAATATGGCATTCCAGGAGCTGATTCATCAAACATAAATAATTCTAATTCTTTCCCAAGCTTTCTATGATCTCTTTTTTTAGCTTCTTCAATCATTTTTAAATATGTATTTAAATCTTCCTCATTATTAAAACAAATACCATATATTCTTTGTAACATTTTGTTATTAGCGTCGCCCTTCCAATAAGCTCCACTAAATTTTAATAGTTTAAAATATTTTATTTCTTTAACAGTTTCTACATGAGGGCCTCTACATAAATCAGTAAAATCTCCTTGAGTATAGCAACTTATAATAGTACTATCATCCATATTATTTATTAAATCAATCTTATAAAGATCATCTTTAAACTTTTCTAAAGCTTCACTTCTAGTTAATTCTTCTCTATATATTCTTTTTCCATCCTTAGAAATTTTTCTCATTTCTTTCTCTATTAATTCTAAATCAGATTCAGTTATTACTTTATCACCTAAATCTATATCATAATAGAATCCTTCTTCAATAACTGGTCCAACCCAAAACTTAGCATTTGGGAAAAGATGCTTAACTGCTTGAGCTAATAAATGAGCACAACTGTGATTTAATACATTTAGTTTTTCATTTTCTTTAATATTAATCATATTTTCATTCCTTTCTTATCTTTATTTCTTTTAATAAATTCAAACATATGATATTTTTTTTGCTTATGTAATTCATTAGTAATTTGTTTCATTTTTTCTTCTTCAGAAATTATTGTTGTTTTTCTATTATCAATATATTCTTCTTTACTTAAAAGTAATTCTTGTCTTATATTATTTAACATATTTCTCCTTAAAAAAAATACCACATACTTGACAAGGAGCAAATATGCGGTACCATCCTTTTTTTTACT
Organism: uncultured Muribaculaceae bacterium; assembly: GCA_964398265.1. Classification (GTDB taxonomy): domain Bacteria; phylum Bacillota_I; class Bacilli_A; order RF39; family UBA660; genus CAYNLX01. The sequence goes on from CAYNLX010000031.1 coordinate 6,051, forward strand.
TAATTATAATAACGGTATTACCCGGATCTTATTAGATCTCTATCAAAAAGTAGTAATTATTAATCTTATCTTAGTTTTCACCATCCACTAAGTCTCTTTAAATAATATATTAATAATCTTGTCTTTTCTTATTGATTTATAAACATATTTTATCATTAAATTAACAAAAAAGCAATTGATTTATTGTTTTTCTACATCAATAAATGTATTATGACCATTAATTTCAAATGATTCTTTTAGATTATCTTTTTTTAATATAGAAATTGATAATGTTTCATTTTTAATATATTCTGAACATTCTTTAAAAGTTTCATCTATTTCTGTATCTCCCATATAATAAAGTTTTATTCTATCTGAAACATTAAAATCTTTATTCTTTCTCATTTGTTGTACTTTAGAAACTATCTCCCTAGCATTTCCTTCTAATAATAAATCTTTATTCAAATCAGTGTTTAAAATAATAAAATTATTATTCTCCATTCCTACATTAAATCCTTCTTTACTAGAAATTCTAATTTCTACCATTGATGGTGTTACTTCAAAAACTTCACCATCTAAATCTAAGAAAATATTTTGATTATTTTGTAACTTTTCCATTTCTTCATTGCTTAATGATTCTAATTTTAATTGAAATAATTTAATTTTAGGTCCTAAAATTTTTCCAACTTCTTTAAAATTAGGCTTTATAATAATATTCATATATTCATTTAAATTATCAACAAATAAAACTTTTTTTACATTTAATTCTTCTTCAATTAACGAAGTTAAATCATCAATTATTGCTTTATTTTTTCCATCTATTAAGCATTCTGATAAAGGTTGTCTTACTTTGATTTTTGCTTCTTCTCTAACATATCTACCAATAGATATTAAATCTCTAACTAAATCCATTTTCACTTCAATTGCTTCGTTTATTAATTTTTCATCATATTTAGGATATCTACTTAAATGAACGGATTCTTCACCAGTAAGATTTCTATAAATTTCTTCTGAAACAAAAGGAACAATTGGAGCAATTAATTTAGATAAACCCACTAAAACTTCATAAGTTGTTATATAAACTGATTTTTTAGAATTATCAAATTCACTTTTCCAAAATCTTTTTCTGTTTCTCCTAATATACCAATTAGATAAATCTTCTGAAACAAAAACTGTTATTGCTTTTACTACTTTATTTAGATCATATTCTTCAAATGATCCAATAACATATTTAGTTAGTTTATTAAATTTAGATATTAACCATTTATCTATTTCTTTTCTATCATTATATAATACTCCACATTCTTTAATATCAATATTATCAGTATTAGCATATAAAGCAAAGAAATTATATGTGTTTTTAAGTGGATTAATAAACTTAGAATACACTTCTTTTAATCCATTTATATCAAATCTAAGTGGTGTCCATATAGGAGAAACGTATGGTAAATACCATCTAACGGTATCGGCTCCAAATTCTTCTATTGTAGTAAAAGGTTCAACTATATTACCTTTACTTTTACTCATTTTCTTTCCTTCAGAATCTTGAATTAGATCATTAACTAATACACTTTTATATGGAGAACATCCTTTAACAAAAGTCGAAATAACTAATAGAGAATAAAACCAACCTCTTGTTTGATCAATACCTTCGCAAATAAAATCGGCTGGGAATTGATCTTCCCATATTTCCATATTTTCAAAAGGATAATGATATTGAGCAAATGGCATAGAGCCACTATCAAACCAACAATCAATTACTTCACTTACTCTTGTCATTGATTTCCCACAAATTGGGCATTTCAAATGAATGTCATCCACATATGGACGATGAAGTTCAATATTATTATCTATCTTTTCAATAGCTTTTTCGACTAATTCTTGTCTAGAGCCAATCATTTCTTCATGACCACAACTACATCTCCATAAAGGTAGTGGTGTTCCCCAATATCTATTTCTAGAAATAGCCCAATCATTTAAATTTTCTAACCAATTTGCAAATCTTTTTTCTCCAACATAATCAGGATACCATTTAACAGATTTATTTGCTTCAATTATCTTATCTTGAATTTTTGTTACTTCCAAATACTTTGAAGGTTTAGAATAATATAACAAAGGTGAATCGCATCTCCAACAATGAGGATAATTATGTATCATTTTTTGTTTTTTAAACAATTTATCGTTTTCTTTTAAGTATTTTATTACTTCAATGTCTGCATTAAATACTAAAGTGTTTTTCCAAGGCCCATCAGTATAACATCCATCTTCGCCAACTGGATTTAGATATGGTAAATTATATTTTTTTCCAACATTTGCATCATCTGCACCAAAAGCAGGCGCTATATGAACAATTCCAGTACCATCATCCATAGTAACATAATTATCAACAGTTACATAAAAAGCTTTCTTATCCACTTTTAAAAATGGTAATAACTGTTCATATTCAGTATACTCTAAATCTTTACCTTTATATGTTTCTAATATTTTATAGCTATCACCAAATATTTTAGATGCTAAACTTTCTGCAACTATAAATTTATATCCTTCTGATTCAACTTTTACATAATTATAATCAGGATTAACACATATAGCAACATTTGCAAGTAAAGTCCAAGGAGTTGTTGTCCAAACAAGAAAATATACATCTTCGTCTTTCTTTTTCATCGGAACTATTACAGTTTCCACTGATATATCTTTATACCCTTGTGCTACTTCATGTGAAGCAAGTGCTGTTCCACATCTAGGACAATAAGGAACTATTTTAACACCTTCATAAAATAATCCTTCTTCATAAAACTTTTTTGCGGTTTGCGCCCCAATTCCTCGGGAAGCACCCGTAATTAATACAGTTTTTTTCATGTTAAACTCCAATCCATTAAAAGCATTTAGTAAACATTCACAGAAAAAACATTTAATGAGAACGATACTACAATAATGCAAACAGCTATAACTGCTAGTATTCTATTTCTCATAAATGTTTCTCCTTTCTTATGTATACATTTTTTTTACCAATGTGCATATAATAGCGGATCTTTTCTGTAACTTGATGCACTTCCTCCATCATATACTTCAAAATGCAGATGTGGTCCTGTAGATAGTCCGGTATTACCTGACACTGCAATTTGTTGTCCTCTTTTTACAGTTTGATTTTCTGATACAGTAATATTGGATAAGTGTCCATATCCAGTATATAATCC
>CAYNLX010000032.1:0-9003 GCA_964398265.1 uncultured Muribaculaceae bacterium
ACTATGAAAGACTAATAAATAATAACTTTGACCTAGAAAGAGGCATTAAAAACAGCGATAATGAGCATATTTCAATAAAAGAGTTTAAGAAAATTACAAAGAAGTTAGATAATCGTTTAGAAAAACAAAATTATCTTATGACTAGAGATTATGAGGAACTAGAAGGAAAATTAAAAACTTCTAAACCTACTATTACAGGAAAAGAAGTTAAAATTGATAAAGATACTTATGATACTTTAAATAATTTTATGAATACATCAAAAAGAGTGATTAAAGAAATGCCAAATAATCAAGCATTATTTGAGGAACTTACTGATTATACAAATAGTTATAAAGATTTAGAAAATGAAAAAATTAGTATTACGCAAGAAGTTAATAGATTACAAAATAGAAATGAAGAATTACAAAAAGAAAATCAAAAATTAAGAAATTTCTTGAATGTTATATTACAATCATTAAAACAATTTTTCCATAAATTATTAAAGATTGGTAATGAAGAGGACAAAGATAATGTAGTTAATGAAATAACTGATTATTATGAAAGTGATTTATATACAAGTAATGATTTGCACGATATAGCAGATAAAACATCAAGAAAAGAAGAAATAGATGATTACTTATATAATAAAAATTATGAATATAATGATAAAGATATTGATATATAAAAAGACAAGCATTTGCTTGTCATAAGAAACTAAAATTCCATTTTAGTAATAACACACTACGCTATTGGCAGAGCCAATAACGGTGTGCAAAGGGTCTAGCCCCTTTTGATACCTCATATAGCATAATTCAGCAAGGCATAAAGCCAAGCAAAATTATCTTTTATTTTATTATATACATAACAACAACAAATATAATAAAAGCAATAAAGATAATTATACCTATCAATTGATTAGTTATTGCTTTTTTATTATTATTATTTTGAATATAATTTTCAGAAGCAGCTATTTGTTCAATAAATTTAAAATCCATTTTATTAATCAAATTTTTAGATGTAGTATTTAACACTTTGTTTATTGAATTAGCACCGCTTATTCCTTCTCTTACAAAATTTGTTCCCCTATGGATATTCCAATAAACACAGCATAAAATTGTTAAAACTGAATACATTTCATCTTTAATAAACAATTCATAAGAATCTTTAAAATCTTTAACCATCATCGAACTTGAAATGATAGCAATTGTTGTATCATTTTCTTTAATAACTAAATATAATCCTTTTGAACCAAAACCTATTTCATAAAGGTTATACATTTTATTATTATAATTCATAATCCAAGAATATTCATTATTAATTATTTTGTTTTGTTTTTCAGTTTCTATATAACCAATTTGGTTATCTTTAATAATTATTTTTGCTTTTTCAGAAATATGATTTGGAATATCAAATTCAATTGATTCTTTATTGTATGATAAATTCAACTTATTAATTTCATTGTAAATATTTAAATCACAAGAATTTATTAAATTATTATTTTTATCTAAAATGCTATATTGTTCTTTAGTTCCACTATAAAGTGTTCTTTTTATTTTGAAAATCTTACTTATCATTTTTTATCTCCTTTAAATCATTATCTAATACACTATTTTCAGTATTATATAATTTTATAGGCTCTTTTTCATTTTTGACAAATACTAAATATACTTCATCATCTATTTTAATGTTGTTAAAATCCTTTTTGTCTGCATAAACTATTTTTTTATAATTATTAAATTTAAATGAAATTATTTCATTTGAATCTCTAAAAGGGACTCCATTATTAATGGAAACCACTTTATCAGTTTTAATACAAAAATTATCTTTTTTAATATTTCTAATAACACCACTTAAATACTTAATCTTTATTATTGTAAGGAACAAGAAAAATATAAATGCTATTAGTATTAATACTAAAGCCAACCAATTAAATTTTATAAAATTAAAGCATAGCATAACACCAACTCCAATTAAAAACAAATCAATTAATAAACAAAAAATAATTGTTTTTTTCTGTGAATTATCAAAAAAATCATTTATTATCATTTTCTTATTTATTTTATAAATATTATGATTTTCATCTAATTTAAAATCTTTTATATTATAATGATTTTTTAATAGTTTAATATCTAGTGTTCTATTAGTATCACTTAAGATATAATCTTTCTTATTAAAAGCATAAACTATATTATTAATAAATACTAAATAAAAAGCATCACCTTTTTTAGCGTTATTATATACTTTTTGTTTTACTCTAACTCTTTTATTATATTTGCTAAAATAATTTTTAAAGTATAGATAGTAATAATCTCTAGTATCAACAGAATCAGAGCTACTATGATTAACTATCATTTCCATGTCTTCTAGAATATCTTCAATAATTACATATTTATTTTTTGAAACATTATAATATCTTATATATACATTTATCAAAATTAGTAAAGGTATAAATATAAATAATCCTCCAAAAATTATAGAAACTAAGATATTATTCAAAATAATACCTAAATAAAATATTATAATTCCTACCAACATGAATATAAATAAAAATACGAATGATGACATTCCATAAATTATGTTAGATTCAGATATTATAGTATTTGAATCTAACTCTTTTAAATTTTTATTATTAGTTTTATTCTTTTGATTTTTTAGCATCGGTATTATAAAAAACAAACAAAATGCTATTGAAAAAATAGGAATTAAGTTTGCTAAAAATAGAATTATTGTTTTATTCATAGTTATTTTCCTCCAATACTTTTAATCCATTCTGGATTATATTTATTTAATAATTCTTTGTTAGTAGTCTTGCTATAATTCTTTACTACAGATTCTTTTACTTTTATTCCTGGTTTATAGCAAGTACTTATATACATATAAATGCTCATTAATACTGATATACTAGCACTTTCTTTATCTATTGAATAAATATTATAATTATGTAAATCGTTATATACAATTCCTTCTTTTTCTATTTGTGCTAATTGAGTATTATCAGAGTATAGTACACTTGCTGATTTTTTTCCTAAACCAATTGAATATAAATTATATTCTTTATTGTTATAAATACAACGATTAAAATCATATTTAGAAAATATATTTTTTCTAAATTCTGTTTGAAACATTTCTCCAATAATATTATTATCTTGTAATATACTGTATGGCCTAAATTTCTTTATAATTTTATCTGTTTTATCAGTTGAATACTTTAAAGAAAGATTTTGATTATAAATTATTAAATTTAATTCAACTTCCATAGAGCCTAATTTACCTTGTAAAAATATATTACCAACAACAATATCATTTTCTAATATTTCAAATTCTGCTTTAAATAAGTCTTTTGACTTTTGTTTTAATAATAGATTCATTAATTACTCCTCCTATTATTAATTTTATCATATAATTTAACAAATTTAGCACATTTTTATAATTCTAATAAATTTTATATAACATTTTTGTAAATCTATAGTATAATTAATATAGAAATTAACCTTCAAAGAAATTTCCAAACGTCCTTTAAGGTCGCACCAAATAGATAAAAACTCGAACTTATATGTTTCGAGATTAATAAATTACTAACTAGAAATGGTTAGTTTTTTTTGTTATTGAGTGATCAGTATATTAATTATTATAGAATTAAAGTAAAAATAAAAGAACTATCTCAGTAAATTACATGAGACAATCCTCTTTTTTAAGTTTAGTTTATTTTAGACCACATTTTGTTAAATCATCAGTAAATTTATATGTATCTTCAAAGTCTCTTAGAAAAATTCCATACATATCATCACCATTAGTAATATTTTAAAGTTCTATTATAAAATCCACAATCATATTCACCAGTAAGAAATAAATTATATTCCCCATCTCTTCTTTTATATAAGCCAGGATATACTTTTCCATTTCCTTTTACTCTATCCTTTATCTTATTCCACAAGCCTTCATTACCACCATTTGCATATGCTGCAACACAAGATTTCATAACGCTTGAGCCACTTTGATATCCTATACTAACTAGCGCATCTTTTTGATGTTGTTCCAAAGAAATATTATACAACCCCAAATAATTATCTAATTGAGAATATAATTGTCCAATAAAAATTGATTGAACTGAATTAATAGAATTAACTGGATAACAAGAACCCTCACTCATAGGAAAATACTGGCCATATCCATTATTAGTAGCTAACGAAGACAAATGATTTGTAACACCATATCCACATGTGATAGTGCCATCTCCAATGTTATATGCTTTAAATTCTGATTGAGAAGCTCCACAATAATCTCCATGTCCTTCCCATTGTTGAATAAACCATACTCCTTTTGTTACACCATTTGTTTCAATTAAAGTATTGGTTTGATTGAGATTTCCAGATAACAAATTAGCTTCATTTTTTTGTCTTTCTGCGTTTATCTTAGCTAATTTTTCTAACTCAGCATTGTTTTCCTGAATCAAACCTTGTTTTAATGAATTAATTGTTTCTTGATTTAAATTATCATCACACATTGAAAAATCACTATTAAGTAGATTTAATACTAAAGTAATTAAAGTTGGAAGAAAAAATATTATTATTCCTGAAATAGTTCTTTTTACTAAAGCTTTTAAAGATTTATTCATTGCATCAGCATCACTAGATATAATTGCTTTTATTAAATCTATACTTCCAAATAATATAATAGAAATTGGTACTATAATTTTCACAATAGTAATAAAATACTTTACAAATAACAATACTTGCAATGGTTCTGGATTAGAACATAAATCAAATACATCGGCATAAATAATATTTGGATAAAATAATAAAAGTAATATAATAATTATCTTCATATTTAACTCTCCTATTAAAATCATTTTATCATAATATAATAATTAATAAAATGTTTATTTTACATATTATTTATAGTATACTTATAATTATAGAGGTGACTAATGAAAAAGAAAACACTTATTTTTATTGGAATATTATTATTATTCTTATTATTATTTTTAATTTTTAATCCTACTAATAATAGTAAAAAGAAAATAAATAAACTTAATAATAATGGGTATGTATTAAATGTTGATAAAACTTATATAAAATTAATAGATGGTATTAGTGAAGATGATTATTACGATTCTTACGAAAGTAAAAAGAACTCTGAGACATATAAAATTGATATTTCAACTAATACATTAACATATCAATTTTATAAATATAATAATTATTTAGAAATTAGTATTTATGTTAATTATGATAAATCTAAAAATATAATTTATTCATATTATTCTAAAGATTATGACAAAAAAATAACTTATATTAGTTGTGAAAATAAAATAAATGATATTAACGTTAATAATAACTGTACTACAAAACAAGACGATTATGGCATTAGCGCAGAAGCAAAAAAAGAATTAGAAAATAAAATAAAAAACACTATTGAAGAATACAAAAAGATTGCTTAGCAATCTTTTATTTTAATTAATCCTTGTTCAATTTCCTCTAGTGCTCTTCCTAATTCTTTTTTATTTTTGTATTCTTCTTCTTTCATTTGAAAGAATTTATTATCCAACATCTGTTTACTTCTAAAAGAAGAAATGTGAACTAGCTTATACTTAGAATCAACTACATTTAGCAATTTATCAATTGAAGGATAAATCATTTTATCACGTCCTTACAATAACATTTTACTAAATATTTAAATTAATATACATAGTATTACATAAAATTGTACATTTATTTTACAATGTTGCGTAAACCTTTTAATATTTCTACCATAGCCCAAGTATCTTGTTTACAATAATCTACTAAGGCCTTATATTTCATATTAAATTCTTCTTTACTCATTTTATCGTAATTAGCATACACTATTATTGCTTCAGTTCCATTTTTTACTATTAAATCATCATACTTTAAATTACTAAATACTGGAAGAGTTTTTTTAATAGAATAAGAGCCGCTTAAATTAGGATGATAATAATTAAACATTTTAGCATCTTCTTCACTATATCCCAATTCTTTATAAATTGCAGAATTAGTATTAACCAGCCACAATAAATCAAATCCCCTGTCATATAATTTCATCAAATCATTTTTATATTCAGGAAAAATATCAGCTAACTCTTTTATTCTTCCTTTTTCAAATGAAACGTTTTGAGCAAGCATAGTTCCTTTATTTGGATCCATATACTCTAACATTTTCTTAATCATATCTTCTCTTACATCTTTAGGAGAATCGGCTAAAAAAACATAATTATCTTTATCAAAATCACAAGCATTTTCAGACTTTTCTATATGTAAACTAAATTCAAATGGAGACTGCATATATGGTTTTTCTCCTTTAAATCTTGGTATTGGACAAGGAAATGTTTCAAAATCTAAATGATATATAGGATAATTTATTTGATTTAACATATCTTTTATTTTTTCTTTATTTATATATTCTTTATTAAATTCTAAACATTCCCTTTGTTTTCGATGAACTTCTGATGTTATCCAATTCTCTGGAATATCTAACATATTAATATATCCTTCATTAATTAAATCTAATCCTTTTAAACGTTCATTTTTATCCGTAACAAAGCCTGCAGGATTATGCATATAACTTAGCGAACTATTTTTTTTAGGTATTATATTTCCACATATAGTATCAAAAAATTTACATTGTCCTCTTTTTTTCCTTTCACAATATGCTCCAAGTTTACATGGCTGTAGCTGATTTTCTTTTATATATTTCTCTATTTTATCTGAATCAACTTCAATATTTTTTTGATATTCTTTTGTAATGTTAGTCATATCAAAAAAAGTAATTATTTCATTTTCGTTTTCATCAGTCCTGTAAACATTTTGGCTATTTTCTTGGTATCCATCATATACATATAAATGATTTAAAACTGCTAAATAATAATGTATATTATTTAATTTTTCTTCATTATTTGATTGTTTATATTCATTTTCTATAATATATCTTTGTATTGAAAGATCATATACATATTTGCCAATATCAAATCTATTAAATAATTTATTTCTGTTGTTTTCATAAGTTTTTAATTTCATGTCACTTTCAATATCATAACCAGGCATTTCATCTTTTAAATAATAAATATTATTTTTTTCTATAAATATAGAAGAATCCTTTGTACCCAATTTTAAAAACTTATTACTAGTAGTGGCTTTAACTTCAATAATATTTATTTTATCTTCACTTTCATTATATACATCTACATAACATAAATATTTTATTCCATTCTTTGTAAAATCAAAACATTCTTGTTCCATAGTGCTTTTAGAACTTTTAGTTTTACCACCAAATAATTTTTGGGTTACATTAGAAGCTAGTACTTCAACTTGTCTATAATAATCCATCATTGCCTCTAATTGAGGATCTGTTTTATCTACTAGATCAATAGTTTCTTCATCATTTTCGTCATACATAGAATCTAACATTTCACTTATTTGTATATTTAATTCTTCTTTTGCATAATCTTTAAATGAAACATCTGCATCTAATTTTTCTTTTTTCACTTCATTTAATGCAGCATATCTGGGACATCTAGAATAATTAACAAAATTAGTTTTTGTAATTGCCATAACACTCACCTATATAATTATAACATCACTTTACATTTTTTTAATTATATTTTGTTATTAATATAAAAATAAAATTATAAATGATATGATAATATTAGGTGATTATATGAAAAATTTTTTTAGAATTGATGGTAATACTAAATTAATAGAAATAATTATAAACAGTATTACAATACTACTAATTATTATGGTTTTTATAATTATTATTTTATTATTAAAAGGATTTATTAAAATTAAAAAGAATAAAGGAAAAAACTTAAAACAATATTTTAAAAAAACAATAATTATTGATTTAATATTACTTGCAATACCTTTATTAAATATTTTTATTTTACATAATCATGAAGATATTATTAAAAAGGGAATCAAAGATAAGAATATTAGAGTGGAATATTCTGATAAAGAAAATAAAGAAACGGAGGAGATTCCTATACAAGAAGTTCCTAGAGAAAAAGAAAAAACTATTAACAATATTGAAGAAAAAAGCTCTTCTTCTACTGAAGAAAAACTAGCTATGTTAAATAATATTAATAATACTGTGTCATTCTTTTTAATGGATAATTTAGATAGATACATTTCATATAAAAATATTAATTCTGATTTAACTGATGAAGAAATTGTTATAAGAGTAAATATTGGTATTGATAATGATTTTTATACAAATATTAAATCTTCACCATATCAATATACTGAAAAAGTTTTAGTAAATAAGTATTATAGTATAACTAGCGATTATATTCCAACCAACCTAGTAACGGTAAGTAGTGAGTATTCTTCAAATGTTAAATTAGATAAACCAGCAGCCGATGCATTTGTTGAATTATGTAAAGACGCTAAAGAACTTGGTCTTACAATATATGGCCAATCAGGATATAGGTCTTATAACAATCAAAAAAGTATATATAATAGTTATTTAAATAGAGATTCAAAAGCAGTAGTAGACACTTACTCTGCTAGAGCAGGACATTCTGAACATCAAACAGGATTATCGATTGATATATCAAATGACCCCTCTATTAGTTATAGTTATTTTGGTAAATCTGATTCTTACCTATGGTTAAAAGATAACGCACATAAATATGGATTCACTATTAGATATACAACTGAAAACCAATTTTTAACTGGATATAAAAGTGAACCATGGCATATAAGATATTTTGGAACGGAAATTTCCACTTACTTATATGAACATAATATAACTTATGAAGAATATTATGTTAGATTTCTACAACAATAAAATATTTATATGAAAATAAAAAAGCTTTAATTAAAGCTTTTTTTAAAATTTACATCTTGGTTCAAATACGTTGCATACTTCATTTTCTTCACAGCAAGTATAACAAGGCTCAAATGTATGTCTATAAATATGATGATTTATAATTCTTGTATTAATTGGTACAATATGAGGAACCTCATGACATATTTCTCTATGACATACTCTTTCTTCTGGGCATTCCA
>CAYNLX010000033.1:0-8922 GCA_964398265.1 uncultured Muribaculaceae bacterium
ACAAATTCAGTAATGGGTAGCGTACATTATTTACCACCAGAACAAGCAAATGGAAAAGGATCAACTATTAAAAGTGATATTTATTCTATGGGAATATTAATGTATGAATTACTTACTGGCAAACTTCCATACAAAGGAGAAAATGCAGTAGAAATAGCATTAAAGCATCTTAAGGAACCATTTCCTAGTATAAAAAATGAATTACCTGGTTTGTCTCAAAGTATAGAGAACATTATTCTAAAAGCGGTAGCTAAGAATCCTAAAAATAGATATAATGATGCTAGAGAAATGTATGATGATTTAAAAACATGTTTAAATAAAGATAGGGAAAATGAATCTAGAGTAGTTTATCAATTTCCAGAAAATGAATTAGATGATACAAAAGTAATGAAGATTATTAATGACCCTTCAACTACAAAAGAAGAAGCTGGAGAAGTTATTGCTAAACAAATTACTAAGGGAGATTTAAAGAATCAAAATAAATTATTAATAAAATTGGGAGCAATTTTTACAGGACTAGTTTTAGTTACAACAGTAATAGTATTTATAGTATTAGGAACTACTGAGACTAACGAATTAAAGATTCCTGATGTAATTGGGATGACACCTTTAGAAGCTGAAGAAAAATTAAAAGATTTAGGATTTAAGATTGCCAGTGAATATAAAGAAATATATGATCCAGAAATAGAAGAAGGAATGGTAGTTAAAACTAATCCTATTATTGGATCAAAAAGAACTGAAGGAACTACTATTACTATATATATTTCTTTAGGAACAAATAAAATAGTATTAGAAGATTATGCTGGTAAAAATTATTTAGAAGTTAAAGCTAAATTAGAAGTACAAAAAATTAATGTAATTATTGAAAGAGAAGAAGTAGATGATGCTACGTTATATACTGATGGAGAAATAATAAAACAATCTCCAGAAGAGAAAACTGAAGTTGAAGAAGGAGATACAGTTACTTTATATATACCAGACATAGTAAACAAATATCCAGATTTTACTAATGGAGAATATACAAAGAGTGATATTGAGGCTTTTTGTACTGAATATGGATTAACATGTAAATTTGTTGAAAAAGAAAGTGATTTATATGAGTCTGGTACAATTATTAGTCAAAATAGACCTGAGGGTAATACAATAATTTCTGGAGTTACATTAACTATTGAAATAGCTAGTAGTTCTTCTACAAGTGAAGAAGATCAATTATTGGGGGATTAAATTGACTGGTCAAATTATAAGAATAATTAGCAATTTATATACTGTTAAAATAAATACTAATATTTATGAATGTCATGCTAGAGGAAAGTTTCGTAATAATAACGAAACTCCTTTAGTTGGGGATATTTGTGAAATTGATATTGAAAATAATTATATTTTAAAAATATTACCAAGGAAAAATGAATTAAAGAGACCTATGATATCAAATGTAGATATTGCTTTAATAATAACTAGTGTAAAAGAACCTGATTTATCTTTATATTTATTAGACAAATTAATGATCAATGTTTTGGTTAATAATATTGAACCTGTAATATGTTTTACTAAAATAGATTTAATATCAAGAAGAGAATTAAAAGAGATAAAACAAATTAAAAGATATTATGAATTAATAGGAGTAAAAGTATTTTTTAATAGTGAAATAAAAAAAATAAAAAAATATTTAAAAAATAAAATAATAGTATTAACTGGTCAAACAGGGGCAGGTAAAAGTAGTTTATTAAATAAACTAGATAAATCTCTTAATTTAAATACCACTCCAATAAGTAAATCTCTTGGACGAGGAGTACATACAACAAGACATATAGAATTATTTGACTTAGATAATATTTTAATAGCAGATACTCCAGGATTTTCATCTTCAGATTTAGATAATATTACTAAAGAAGACTTAAAAAAATTATTTGTAGAATTTAAAAAATATGATTGTGATTATAAAGATTGTAATCATGTTAATGAAAATAAATGTGGAATTAAAGATGCGGTAAAAAATAAAGAAATATTACAAACAAGATATGAAAATTATTTAAGTTTTTTTAAAGAGGTGAGTAAATGAAAGTAGCAGTATCTTTTTTAAAAAGTAAATATAATATTAAAGAAACAATAAAAAAAATTGAAGAAACAAATGCTGATTTTATTCATATTGATTTTATGGATGGTAAGTTTGTTGAAAATAAAAGTATTACTTTCAATGAAATGAAAAAAGCTCTTTTAAATACTAATAAAATGTTGGATGTACATTTAATGGTTAATAATCCAAGTAAATATATAAATGAATTTGCAACATTAAATACTGATTATATTACTTTTCATTATGAAGCAGTTAAAGATGTAATGAAAGTAATAAATGAAATAAAAGAAGTGGGCTTAAGAATTGGTCTATCAATTAATCCTAATACAAAAATATCTGAAGTAGAAAAATATTTACCTTATATTGATCAATTATTAGTAATGAGTGTTATTCCAGGAAAAGGAGGACAAACTTTTATGGAAAGCACTATTGAAAAAATAGAAGAATTAATTAGTATAAGAGAAATTAATAAATTTGATTTTATAATATCAGTTGATGGCGGAATTAATGATGAGACTGTAAGCTTAGTAAATAGTGATATGGTGGTAAGTGGCTCATATATATGTATGAGTGATAATTACCAAGAAAGAATAGACAGGTTAAAATAATTTATTCTTTTTTTTTATAATAATATATATTATAATACATTTTATTGGGGAGAATATTATGACTTACACATCTCAAATAATTTATAATAATAAAAAATATCAAATTACCTTTAATAATGATCACGAAAGGCTATTCTTTTTAATTGATCAAAATGAAACACCATATATATTAGAAGATACAAAAGAAATAGAAGAATTAAATAGATTATTTAATTCTTCTTATTGTGCTTTAAATATTAGTGATATTAAAATAAAAATAAATGAAATAAAGAAAATTAAAAGAAAAGATTTTTTATGTGATTTAGTAACTTCAGCGGTAATAGGAGCCTTATTAATAAGTCCATTTTATATTAATATTATTTATAAAGATAATAAAAATATTACAGAAAAGTTGTCAGAAATAGAAGGACGTTTAAATACGAAAAATTATTCTTTAGAAGATATTTTAGGAGAATTAGAAGATAACTACGATATTTATGAAACATTATCATTGAATAAATATTTAAGTAATGAAGAAAAAGAATTAATAATAGAGTTTTATTTAACATATAGAGAAAAACTTTCTAATTATGATTTAAAAGTATTTAACGAAAATATGAAGAAATTAAAAATAAAATATGAAGATGAAAATGATTTTAAAAAGTACAAAAATGATATGTTAATAGCATATTATAATAGTGATAATAATTGTATTGTTATTAAGGAAGGTATTGATATCAAAAGTGTGATTTTTCACGAGTTAGGTCATACAACAAACACCATTAATTACAATGATGAAAAGGCAAATTTTGTTTTTAATTCATATGGGGTAGGTATCAATGAAGGAATTAATTCTATAATAACTTATGAATTGTTTGATAATGAAATTCCATATGTATTGCAAGCAGAAATGTGTTACCTTTTGTCAGTTGCTGTTGGAAAAGAAACTTTAGTTGATTGTTATAATAGCAAAAGTATATTTGATTTAGAAAATATTTTATCTAATATTTATGGTAGTAATGAATTAGCTTCTGAACTAATTACTTTAATAGATGAAATTAATCCAGTAATGTTAGATGATTTTGATTTTGTTAATGATAGGGTTTATAGAATAAAAGAATTGATAATAACTTATGAATTAAATAAATGGTATAAAGAATTATTTTTTAATGATGATATAAATTTAGAAAAATGTTTATTAGAATTAGATTCTTTTTATAATATGTTAAATAAAGAAATTATAATAAAAGGAGAAAATATTAGTAATGAAGAAATAAATATTTATTATGAGGAACAAGTTAGAATATTTATTGAAAAGGTAAGTAAATTATATCCTGAAGAAGTTAAAAACATAGATTATTCTTCTGAAGAATTATTGATAAAACAAGATGAATATAATAAACTTACAAATTATGAAACTGGCTTTGATAGTTATAAATTAATATTAAAATAAAAAAAACTTCAACTTGAAGTTTTATTTTGCATTTTTTTTATTTATTTTTGCTTCTCTTGCACTAATTACAACTTTTTCTCCGTTAATAGTTTTCTTTTGAAGATTAGGTTTTTGATTAGTTTTTGTAATATTTAATGCATGAGATCTTAAATTTCCAAATAAAGGTTTTTTAGTTGATACTTTTTTAGTCATATTAAATTGCCTCCTTAATAAATCTATTAATAACTTTATCATAAAATGATGAATAAGTCTAGTGTAAGTTTGCTTTTTTTATCTTATTATGTTATTATATACTACATTAAAAAAGGGGATTAATATGGAGTTTAAAAATGATGATCAATTAAGAAGTTTTTTAAAAAGTGAATCCAAAAGGTTAAATATATCTATTCAAAATGTATATAATACTTTTTTTTCAAGATATTTATTAAGTAAATTATCTGATATTAATTCAGGAACATTATTTGTAAAGGGTAGCTTTGTTGAATTAATTCATGCGCAAAAATTATATAGACCCATTACTGATTTAGATTTAGCTACACTTAATGATTCACAAGATGCAATTATATATTTACTATCTAAAATATATTATTCTTGTGCAAAAGCGGATGGTATGATTGATAATAGTAGAATTTATTTTGAATTATCAAAATTACCAAAAGTAAGTTCAACTGGAATCAATCAGTTTAATTTATTATGTTTATTTGGAAAAACATCTCATCCATTAAATGTGGATTTGGAACCAAACTATGATAGAATTATGGAATTAAACTATAAAATGGTACCAACAGTATTTATTGGGGATGAAGTGTTTTATATAAATTGTCCTTCTTTTGAAGAATACTTAGCAGAAAAATTATGTATTACTTTAGAATATTACAAACCAAATAAGTTTAATCCAAAACTAATAAATTCAAGAACTAAAGATTTTTATGATATATATAAATTAAGTGGTGGAGAATATGATATAGAAAAATTAAATTATTATTTAGGATTAATGTTAGAAAAAAGAAAAAGAATATCTAAAGATGAGGTATCAACAAATCATTTAAATAAAGACTTTATATTATCACATCAAGCTTTATGGGATAAAGCTAAAATTAGTTATGAATTTTTAGATAAAGAAGTTATTTTTTCTGATGCAGTATGTAATACAAAAGATTTATTAGATTCCAACATTACTAAATTAAGAAAAAAGAACTATTTTATGTAGATTTTTGATTGACAAATGCATAGAATTAATATATAATCAATTTGTTATTTAAAAAGGAAAGAGATTAATTATCCACCTGATTACGTATTAGTAATAGGTAAAAAGCCAATGTGATATTTATATATTAAATAGGTTTTAGGTGGATATTATATATCCACTTTTTATATATATGGAGGTGCTTTAATATAGCAAATAAAAATGATTTACCAATCAATGATCAAATAAGAGTTAGTGAACTAATGGTTATTGGACCGAATGGTGAACAAATGGGACTTAAAAAAATTGCTGATGCTCAAACATTAGCTACATATGCTGGATTAGATCTAGTTTTAATGAGTGGTAGTGCTGTACCAGCAGTTGGAAAAATAATGGATTATAATAGATATCGTTATGAAAAACAAAAAAAGATTAAGGAACAGCAAAAAAAGCAAAGAGAAACAAATAAAGAATTAAAAGAATATAAATTATCTGTAACTATTGATATACATGATTTTGAAACAAGAAGAAGAAATGCAGAGGATTATTTAAAAAAAGGTCATAAAATTAAAGCTTCAATACAATTTAAGGGAAGACAAATGGCTCATCCTGAATTAGGAAAAGCTGTATTACTTAAATTTGCTGATTCATTAAATGAAGTATCAATTGTGGAAAGTAGTCCTAAACAAGAGGGTAGAATAATGCATATTTTACTTGCACCTAAAAAATAAGAAAGAAGGAATTAATATGCCAAAACAAAAAACACATAAGGCAACAAAAAAAGTATTAAATTTAAGAAATAGTGGAACTATTACTTATAAAAAATCTGGTGGAAACCATAAAACAAATAAAGATAGTTCAAAACAAGTTAGACAAAGAAAGAATTGCGGAATTTTAAGCAAAGCAACTAATGCTAAACTTAAAGATGTAATATAATGGGGGTATTTAAATGACAAGAGTTAAAGGCGGAACAGTTTCCAAAACAAGAAGAAGAAAAGTATTAAAACAAGCTAAAGGATATTTTGGTAGTAAGCATAGATTATATAAAACAGCACAAGAACAAGTTTTCCATAGTGGAGCTTATGCTTTTAGAGATAGAAGACAAAATAAAAGAAATTTTAGAAAATTATGGATTACTAGAATTAATGCTGCTTGTAGATTAAATGAAATTAGTTATTCTAAATTTATCAATGGTCTTTCAATTGCAGGTATTGAAGTTAACAGAAAGATGTTAAGCGAACTTGCTATTGCAGATCCTAAATCATTTACTGAATTAGTAAAGATTGCTAAGGATCCCAAAAAAGCAGAAAAAAAGGCTGAAGTTAAAGAAGAAAAAGTTGTAGAAAAAGCACCAGTAAAAAAAGCAACTACCACTGTAAAGAAAACTACAACTAAAACTGCATTACCAAAGAAAGCAACACCAGTAAAAAAAGCCACTAAATAATCAGCAATGATTATTTTTTCTTGATTATATTTGCTATTTATTATATAATATCTGACTAATGGAGGTTTTTGAATGGAAAAGAATTGTGGTAATTGTTTATATGCTATACATAATTCTAATTGCAATAAGGGGGAAGAATCATTATTTTGTACTCAAGGAGTAATTGAAATTTTAACTCAAGAAGAAGATGTTTGTGATGATCATGTATTTTATGATGATGATATTGAAGACGAATATATAACTAAATATGCTAGTAAAGAATTTTTTGTAAAATTATGTAGCATGTTTACTCCTGTTGAATTATGGAAATTTATTAGAAAAAATGTTAGCGATGAAACATTTCGTGAGATAATAAAAATAAATTTTGCAGATGATTTGGATAAACAAGTTGATGCAATATTAAGTAAAAAATTAAAAAAATAATCGAAAGATTATTTTTTTATTGGTTTTCCATTATTTTCAAAAGTTAATATTTCTTTTTTAGAAATCAAAGCATATATATTTGAAGATATAATTTCATATTTAGATGTTATTGAATCCATATTATTTATTTTAGTAATAATTGGAACTTTAATATCTTTTTTAATACTATTTAAATATTTTTTTCCAACATCATTAAATCCTAGTAATCTTAGATAATCTAAATCCTTAATACTGGAATTATCTTTTTTAGTTAATCCAATTAAAATATGCATTAGCATTCTATTAATTTTATTATAAGTGTATCTTTTTGTTTTAATGTTAAGAATTAGTTCTTCAATTGAATTGGATTTATTAATATATTTTAATATTCTATTTTCTATTCCTTCATCTACATCTAAATATATGGATAAATCTTTTGATGTTAATATTTTATATTTTAAAAAAGAAAAATAATCTTTTAATTCATTTATACAATTTATTGTTTCTTTAGGAATATATTTGTTTATGTTTTCTTTATTAGATATTTTATTTCTAATGTTTGAAGCACTTACTATTTCGCTTTCAAAATCTAGATCATGATAATTATTTGTTCTTTTTATTGTAATAGGTTTAATATTTGATTTTAATAACATTATTGCTTTAATATAAGATAATCCAAGTAAATCGTTAGGAGTACTAATCAATTCGTTTTTAAGTGCTTTATTTAATGCTGTTGGATAATTAATCCCCGATGATAATAGTTCTTTAACTTTAGAATTATAATCTTTGCTATTTAATTGATAATTTGCAACTTTAGATAATTTTTTAATATCATTAGTTTCACTTCCAAATATTAAATAATCAACTTTTAAATGATTTAATATTTCTATACTTTTATATGCAAAAATATCTGCACTTTGAGTACCAAAAACAAAAGGTAATTCGAATACTAAATCTATATTATTATTTAATGCTATTTTTGTTTTATCTTCTTTTGTTAATATTGATAATTCTCCGCGTTCTAAAAAATATCCATTTAACACTAATATTATTATTGAATCTGGAAATAATTCTTTAATCTTTTTAATATGATATATATGTCCATTATGAAAAGGATTATATTCCGCTATTATGCCTATTGTAGTCATATAAGTCACCTCAATTTATGTTATTTTAACATATTTAATAGAATTATTAAATGATTTGTTGTATAATTATATAGGTGATTCAATGATTATAGATTTAAATAGTATTAAAGATAGTTTAATTTTAAATGAATCTATTGTTATTCCAGAAGAATATTATGTTAATACTCCGATAAATACAATAGAGGAAGTAAATTTTGAGGGAATAATACGTATTGATGGAATGTATAATATTTTAATTGATTTGAATGTAAATGGTATTATGCATTTATCAGATTCAATTACGTTAGATGATATAGAATATCCATTTAATATAGAAATTTCAGAAGTAATTGATGAAAATAGTGAATTTGTGCCTGATTATTATAAAAAAGAACAAAATACACTTGATTTAATAAGCATTTTGTGGCAAAATATTGTACTAGAGGTTCCAATTAGAATTACTAATGGATATAATGATTCAACTATTACCAAAGGAAATGGTTGGAAGATTGTAAATGATGATAATAAAGAAATGGATCCTAGGTTAGCTCCATTAAAAGAGCTACTAGATAAGAGGGAGGAGTGAAAATATGGCAGTTCCTTTTAGAAGAACAAGTAAAACTAAAAAAAGAATGCGTCGTACTCATTT
>CAYNLX010000034.1:0-8804 GCA_964398265.1 uncultured Muribaculaceae bacterium
ACTTACTTCATAAGAAAAATCTACATGACCTGGAGTATCTATTAAATTTAAAATAAATTCATCATCTTTATATTGATATTTTAATCTTACAGCATTCAATTTTATAGTTATTCCACGTTCTCTTTCCAGATCCATATTATCTAATAATTGTTCTTTCATTTCATGAACATCAATTGCATTTGTTATTTCTAATATTCTATCTGCTAAAGTACTTTTACCATGATCGATATGAGCTATAATTGAAAAATTTCTAATATTATTTTGTTTCATAAAAAACACCTAGTGATATTATACAATAAATATTTCTAATTAACCACTAAATAATTTGCCTAATATTTTAATAGTTTTAAAAATTCCTTTAGTCATAAAAGTTTCCACAGAAATTGATATTTTATTTCCTAAATTTGACATACTATTAGAACTATCTATTTTTTCATCTGTTATATATTTAGTGACATCTAATTCCTTACCACTTGCTACATCTTTTTCAAATTCTTTAATACCTTCACTAGTAAGATAAGTTTTATCCCTTAACTTTGTTTCATAATATCCACTCTCTAATCCAATATAATAGCCGATATAAACTATAAAAAATATAATTAATACCCACCAAAAAAATCTACTATTCTTTTTTTTCATGTTATCTCCTTAACATATTCTGATAAAACTTTTGATAAAATATCTATTGTATTATTTACTTCCTCAATATAATTATATTGACCACCTAACTCAATAAGAATAGTTTTAGGATCAAAATCTTGATTATAAATACCATTTACTCCTTTTCCACTTTTTTTATAAATTCCTCTTGATAAATCATTATTATATTCTTTTAATAAATTATTAATTCTTTCTGTAACGAGTAAATTTTTTTCATAATTAATATTATCTAATCCCACTATGAAAAGTATTTTTGCATATGTTTTATTATCTATATTAATAATTGTTTTTTCTCTTTTAGATGAATCTCTATGTA
Organism: uncultured Muribaculaceae bacterium; assembly: GCA_964398265.1. Classification (GTDB taxonomy): domain Bacteria; phylum Bacillota_I; class Bacilli_A; order RF39; family UBA660; genus CAYNLX01. The sequence continues at coordinate 977 of CAYNLX010000034.1, forward strand.
AATCAATAAACATTTTTAAAGATGGATACTTGTTTTTAGTATCTTCTAAAAGCATTCTACTTACTTTATATGAACTAGCATAATTCCAGTTATTTATTTTTAATATTTCTGTAATATTTGTTTTTTCTACAATTGAAGAAATTCCTAATTTATTTAATTTTTCTTGAAGCATGAAAGATGCTAAATAAATACCAACATCATAATCATTATTCTCATTACTTAAATACTTTTCTGACTGATGAGTATTATAAATATATATAATTGGGTCACTATTATTATTTGTTTCATTTTTTTCATTTGTTTCTTTCATTACAACAATTGTTTCATCTTTATCTTCTGGAACATAATTAAAAGCATATTTTAAAATATCACTTGATTTTAATTTAAAATCAATTTTATTATTTTTTAAAACAATATCAGTAATTAATTCATCACTAATTTTATTTTTTAAAGACATTATTATAGAATAACAAATTAAAAAAAATAATACACAAAAAATTATAATATTATTAATTATTAAATTAAATTTTCTTTTACTTTTAAATTTCTTCATAATTAACAATCCTTTTTTATTATTATATTTAATATAATAGTAAAATAATGTAGAAAATAGGTTTTGATTGCATTATTTATTCTTTTTTGATAAAATCTATATGTATTTATATTGGAGGTGATATAATGCCAAATATTAAAAGTTCTAAAAAAGCTGTAAAAGTTATTGCTAAAAAAACTGAAGCAAATCACGAATACGTAGCTAAAGCTAAAAATATTATTAAAAAATGCGATAAGGCTATTGCTGGTGGTAATTTAGAAGAAACTAAAAAATTATTAACTAGTGCACAAAAAACAATAGATAAAGCTGTCAGCAAAGGCTTAATTAAGAAAAATACTGCTGATCGTCAAAAAAAGAGATTAAATGCAAAAGCTAAATTAATGAAGTAATTGAATACTTCATTTTTTAATGGTAAAATAAATTAGGTGATATAAATGAAAAAGAACAGATTTGCATTTCCTTTTTTTCTTTGTATAATTCTAATAATTATTTATTTAAACAATAAAGAAATATCTGAAGCTTTTAAAAATGTTTTAACAAAAGACCCCACTATTGTTATTCCAAATAATAATATTTATAAGAAAAATAAGAATTATTTATTTGTTCAAAATTCTACAGATTTTAAACCATATAATTATCAGGACTTATTAAATATTTTTTATACAGTATTAAATAGCGGATGGGATTCTTTTACTTTCTATTGTCCAAAAGAATATTTAGATTGTATTGAAGATGTTAAAAAAATTTCATTGGATGATGAAATATTAACACATATAAACAACTATGTTCATCCATATAATAGTTTCAGTAGTATTAAAACTTTATATGAAAAATCTGGAGAAGTTGATATTTTTATAACTAAATTATATTCAAAAGAAAAAATCAAAAAGATAAATAAAGTAGTAGATGATTTTATAAACGAAAATTTATCTAATGAAACTAATGACAGAGAAAAAATAAAAAAAATTCATGATTTTATTATTAATAATTCTACATACGACATAGAAAAAAATGAAACAAATAACAGCTTTTATGATTCTACTACAGCATATGGTGCATTATTAGAACATTATGCAATATGTGGTGGATATAGTGATGCTATGGCAATATTTTTAAATAAAATTGGAATAGACAACTATAAAATTGCAAGTGATACACACATATGGAACGTAGTTAAATTAGAAGATAAATGGTTACATCTTGATTTAACATGGGATGATCCAGTAAGTAAGAATTCAAGAGAATATTTATTATATAATTATTTTCTAATAGCAGATGATGAATTACAGAAAAATGGTAACAAAGAACATATATTTGATTATACAATATATCAAGAAATAAAAAACTAGTGATTATTTTTCACTAGTTTTTATATACTCAATTACTTCATTTATTGTATTATCAAAGTTTTTGTAATCTGTATTAAACCACTTAACATCAAATTGATTATGAAACCAAGTATATTGCCTTTTAGCATATTTTCTACTATTATGTTTTATTTCTTCTATAGCTTCTTCTAAAGAGATTTCATTATCAAAATATTTATATAATTCTTTATATCCAATGCCATTAATTAATGGTTTGGTTTTAATTTTCTTGTCATAAAAATTTTTTACTTCTTCTACCAATCCATTATTAATCATTGTTTCTACTCTATTATTTATTTTTCTATATAGATTATCTCTTTCTGTAGTTAATCCAATAAATTTAACATTATATATTAATTCATTATTTGATTTTTTTGGTTTATTTTTCTTATTTAAATATCTTTCTAATCTTACTCTATTATTTAAATGAATGTTTGTATCTGGATCAATTTTTTTAATCATATTATATAATTCTTCATTAGAATAATTTGAGTAATCAATATGCTCGTTGTCTTCTTCAAATTCATAATTATATAATCCAGCTTTTATATATAGCCCAGTTCCTCCTACTATAATAATATTTCTTTCTTTATTACTATCGATAATATTTCTAAGATCTCTTTGATAATCAAAAACAGTATAATTTTCTTTAACATCAACTATATCAAACAAATAATGCTTAATGTTTTCCTTCTCTTCTTCTTTTACTTTAGCAGTACCAATATTCAATCCTTTATAAACTTGCATAGAATCAGCGTTAACTACTATTGCATTATATTTCTTTGCTAATTCAATACTTAATTTTGTTTTGCCTACTCCTGTAGGTCCTACAATAACTAAAATCATTCTACATAATCCTCTTAAACATAGTTTCTAATTCAGTAATAGAAAATTTTACAATAGTGGGTCTTCCATGAGGACAATTATAAGGATTATCACATTTTATTAATTCATTTAATAATTCATCTACCGCATCCATAGATATTCTTTCATTTCCTTTAATACTTAATTTACATGCTAATGTAATTGCAACATTCTCCCTAAATTTTATTACATTAAAATCATTTTTTGAACTTACAATTATATCAAATATCTTTCTTATTGATTCTTCTTCATAACCATTTTTCAACCAAGTAGGATGACTCTTAATAATAAATGTATTTATTCCAAAATCTTCAATTCCAAAACCTAAAGATTTTAACAACTCTTTCTTATCATTAATAACAATATAATCACTAGAAGTAACTTCAATTGTATAAGGAATTAATGGAAAAGCGACATTAATCTTTTCGTTATTTAATGCATTCATATTCTTTTCATAATTAATTCTTTCTTGAGCAGCATGTTGATCAATTAAATATACACCAGTATCATTCTGAGCAATTATGTATGTACCTAAAGCAATTCCAATTGGATATAATTCTAAATCTTTTATTAATTCATTTTTTTCTTTAGATTCTTCAATATTAAAATCAAATGTTTCTTGTTCTTCTTTTACTTTTATAAATATATCTTTTTTAGTATTTTCTATTAAATCATTAATGGTAGTTGTTTCTTCAATATTATTTTTATGTTCAATTTCAGGAATAAGCATATTCTTATATAAAACATCTTTTATAGTAGTAATTATTAAACTAGATAATTCTTCTATTTTACTTAACTTTATATCTTGCTTAGTAGGATGTATATTAACATCAATTAATGTGGGATCTGTATTAATTTTTAATACAACAATTGGATATTTTGTATCTGGTTTATATGTATAATATGCATCATTAATAATTCTATTTAAATCATTATTCTTTACAATTCTTCCATTTACAATTGTTGTTATATGATTACGATTACTTTTTAATAATTCTGGTTTAGAGATATATCCAAATAATTCATAGTCATCATTACTGTTTTGTATTTTTAACATTTTAGATGAAACATCAAAACCATATATTTCGTGAATTGTTTTAAGCAAATCATTACTTCCACTTGTCTTTATTAATACCTTTTCATTATTAGTTAAAGTAAAATTTATATTTGGATAAGATAAAGCTAATTTTTCTATTAAAATAACACAATTAGTAAGTTCATTTTGAGGAGATTTTAAAAATTTAAGTCTTGCTGGTGTATTAAAAAATAAGTTTTTAATACATATAATAGTACCTTTTCTTAATTCAGATAAATTACATTTAAAATCTTTACCACCTTTAAGATTAATTTCAGTACCAATTATACCATTACTTGTTTTAAGATTAACTATTGATACAGAAGCAATTGAAGGTAACGCTTCTCCTCTAAATCCTAAAGAATTAATGAAATATAAATCATCTTCTTTAATTATTTTACTAGTAGCATGTCTTTCAAAACAATTAATTGCATCTTCTTTATCCATACCAATTCCATTATCTGTTACTTTTATTAAAGATGTACCACCTTCAATAAGATCTACTCTAATATTAGTTGAATTAGCATCTATACTATTCTCTACGAGTTCTTTAACAACACTAGAACACTTTTCAACAATTTCTCCTGCTGCAATTTTATTTGCTAAATTTTCATCCATTATCCTAATCTTACTCATAATAATCACCTTTAAAAAAAGAATCTCTTATTTCCAATAATTCATGATCAAACATACTAATTTCTAATTCACAAGATTTTTTAATATTTATAAAGCCTAATCCTTTTATTACAATATCAATATTATCGTCTAAATCAAATATCTTTTTTTCAAATCCATTAATAATTTTATATTTAAATGTTTTATTAATATCAACATCATTTGACATATAAAAAGTCATACTATTTGTATCAGTTAAATTTTTTATAATCACTTTGTTATTAATGTTTATTATCATATTCTCTTTTATTTGAATAGTTATTGGTTTTAATTGCTTTTTAGTATTAATTTTTTTAATAAAATCTATTTCATCATTTTTATATATAGCATTACTCAATATAAATCCAGGTGAATCCACCAAAACTAAATCTTTATTAATTTTTAATTTAATAAAATCTAATGTGGTATTTGGAATTAAACTAGTAGTGATCATTGATTTATTTGTTTGATATTTATTAAATATTTCATTTATAAAAGTACTTTTTCCAGAATTTGTATATCCTAGTACATAAGTAGCTTTATATTCATTAATAGTAAGATAATCTATTATTTTTTGAATATTATATTTTTTTAAAGCACTACAAAAAATAATATCTTCTTCTATCTTATAAATGGATTTAATCCAATCAGCTACTCTATTTTTTTTAATACTTTTTGGTAATAAATCACTTTTACTAATAACTAAAGCTTTATTAGTTTGAATTTTATTAAACATATTTATAGTTTCAGTATTTATATTTAATACATCTATTAAAAATAATACAAATTTAGCTTTTGTATTTACAATATTCAAAATATCATTTTCTTCTTTATCAAGAGTTACTATTTTTGCACTATTATAATTAATTATTTTAAAACATCTTTCACAATATTTGGCATCAAAAAGATTTTTAGGAGTATATCCGGGTTTATCTTTATAAAAATTTTGTAATTCTATTCCGCAACCAACACATTTTTTAATCATAGTATTTTCCTTTTGTAAATAATCCTTTTTTTGTAAGTTTCTTAAATATATAACTTTCAATTACTCTATTGAATTTAGTGAAAACAATATCATTCATACTTAATGGATTAATTAATATTGATGTTAATCCCAATCTATTTGCACCCCAAACATCCGTTACAATTTGATCCCCTATAGCGGCTATTTCAGTATCTTTAAAATTATATATACTCATAATTTTTTTATATTTTTTCTTTAATGGCTTCATAGCTGAAGCACAAGAATCAATATTAAGAATTTCTTTAAAAGGCTCTAACCTTGATTTAGGACTATTACTTAATAGTATTACTTTAAACCCTAAATCCTTTACTTCCTCAATTAAATCCTTCATTTTCTTATTAGGAACTCCTACACTAATCGGAGCTATTGTATTATCTAAATCAAATAAAAGACATTTAATACCTGCTTTTTTTAATTTTTTATAATCAATAGTGTATATACTTTTTTGATATATATCTGGTACAAAATTATCCATGAAATCACCCTTTAATTCATTATATCAAAATTTTAACTAAAAGTTTATTCATTTTTTTATATTCAATATTTATTATGCATTAACATATTATTTAATAGGTGATTTAATGTTTTTAAGTTTAATTAATATTTTAAAAGATCTTTTGTTTTTTACAGGTAGTTACTCAAATAATGTATTTCCAGAGCCTCTTTCTAAAGAAGAAGAAGAAATTATTATAAATAAATATTTAAATGGAGATAAAGATTCTAGAAATAAATTAATAGAACATAATCTTCGTTTAGTGGCTCATATAGCAAAAAAATTTGAATCAAAAAACATTGATACAGATGATTTAATTAGTATAGGTACAATAGGATTAATAAAAGGTATTGATTCATATTCTTTAGAACATAAAACTAGAGTAACGACTTATGCTGCAAGATGCATAGAAAATGAAATATTAATGTATTTTAGAGCTAATAAAAAAAATAATAATAATGTAAGTTTAAATGACTCAATAGGATTTGATAAAGATGGAAATGAAATAAATTTAATTGATGTATTAAAAGATAAAACTACTGATTACGCTGAAGACTTACACATAAAAGAAAAAATATTATTATTAAAAAATTATATGAATAATCTATCTTCAAGAGAAAAAGAAATATTAATCAAAAGATACGGGCTTAATAATACTGATGAAATGACTCAAAAAGAAATAGCAAAAAAATTAAATATATCTAGAAGTTATGTATCAAGAATAGAAAAAAGAGCTTTAACAAAAGTTCTTAGAGATTTTATAAAAAGTAATAATGACAATTAAAAAACGACTAAAAGTCGTTTTCATCAATTCTTTCTATTTCTTCTAATTGATCTTCTATAATTAATCTTAGTCTCTTTTTGAATACTGATATCTTTCTTTTTAACATTTCTGCTTCAGTATCAGCTTTTTCTGCTTTTATTAATGCCTCATTAACAATCCTAGAAGCATTTCTTTTTGCGTCTTCTAAAATACTATTACTTTCTTCTCTAGCTAATCTTTTAATTTGACTAGAAGCTTCATCAGCAACAGTTATAGCTCTATTTAATGAAGATTCCATATTCTTATAGTATTCAATTTTTTCTTTTAAAGACTTTATCTCATTATCTTTTGATTTTAAAGAATTTAGCATATTTTCAAATTGCATAGTGACATCATTAACAAATTCTTTAACGTCATTTTTATCAAAACCATTAATACTATTTCTAAATTGTTTCATGTCTCACCTCAACAATTTCTAATTATTAAAAATCTATTTCCTCATCTTTGTCTTTTGTATTTTCTTCAGTTATTTTTCCTTGAATATTTACATTCTTTGGAGTACATAAATATATACCATTTCCAATTTTTTGTAAATCTCCACCTATTGCATAAATACAACCGCTTAAAAAGTCCACTATTCTCTTTGCTTGATCAGAAGTAACCCTATTTAGACTTACTACTACACTATTTCTATTTTTTAAATGATCAGCTATTTGTTGACTTTCTGAATTAGCTCTTGGTTCAATAAGTATCATTTTACTTCCAACTTTATTAGCTTCTTCAAGAGCATCTTCTTCACTCATGTTATAACATTCATCTTCTATTTCAAACTCTTTATCATCTGGAAATAATACTTTTTTTAATTTTGAAAATGCCATATTCATTCCTCCTATTTTATTCATCTATATTACGTTATTAGTTTATCAAAAATATTAATATAATTCAAGTAATTTAATTAATTAAACAAAAAAAAGAATTATTTGTATATTAAATTTGGAAGTGCACAATTGATGTGCAGTTAGTTTTGTAATCAGT
>CAYNLX010000035.1:0-8386 GCA_964398265.1 uncultured Muribaculaceae bacterium
TTGTCTTTCTGCATCATTGAAATATGCTGGGACTGTAATTACAGCTTTTGTAACTTTATCTCCTAAATAAGCCTCTGCATCTGCTTTTAATTTTTGTAATATTTTTGCGCTGATTTCTTCTGGAGTATATTTTTTGCCATTTGCTTCTACTTTTGAATTTGTTCCCATTTTTCTTTTAATAGATGCAATAGTATTTTCTACATTTGTAACAGCTTGTCTTTTTGCTGTCTCTCCTACTAATTCTTCTTCTCCTTTAAAAGCTACAACTGAAGGGGTAGTCCTGTTTCCTTCTGGATTAGGAATTACCTTTGGTTCTCCTCCTTCTAGTACAGCAACACAACTATTTGTTGTGCCTAAATCGATACCTATAATTTTTGCCATTTTAATTCACTCTCCTATTCATTTACCTTAACCATGGCTGGTCTAATTATTTTATCTTTATAAATATATCCCTTTTGTAATACATCTAATACTGTATTACTTGGCATATTTTCATCTTTATCAGTAAGCATTGCCTCCATATAATTTGGATTAAATTCCTTACCTAAACAATCTATTTCTTTTATATCCAGTTCATTAAATATATTTGCCATTTTAGCATATATCATTTTAAATCCCTCTAAAAATTTACTTACTTCATCCGTTAAATTACTATCATCCATTTTAATAGCTCTTTCAAAGTTATCAATTATTGGTAATAATTTTATTATTATTTCTTCTCCTTCATATTTTAAATAATTAGCTAAATCTGTTTCGTTTCTTCTTTTAATGTTTTGTAATTCTGCAGCTAGTCTTAAATATTTATCATTAGCTAAATTTAATTCTTCATGAAGCTTTACTACTTCTTTATTCTCTTTTTTCTTAGTGCTCTTTATTACATCTTTATTTTCTTCATCCATATTATTTATCTCCACCTAGATTCTTATTTATATATTCTAATAATCCAACAACTTTATCATATTCCATTCGTTTTGGACCTACTATTGCAATAGTTCCTTCTTCGCCATTAATATTATATTTGGTTTTAATTATTGTTACATCTTTATCAAATTCTGTTTCTTCACCAATATAAATATTAACACCGCTTTCTTTTGCTTCAATTTTATTAATTATTTTTTCATCTTCAAATTTGTTAATAATATTCTTAATTTTTTCAGAGTTTTCATATTCAGGTTGCTTTAATATATTAGTTTTTCCTCCAAAAAAAACATTATTAGTATTTTTAGAAAAATCATTGAATGCATCATAAAATACGTTATATATTGTCTCATACTGTTTTATAGTTTTAGATATAATTGGTTTAATATCTAATTCTAATCTTTCTCCAACTTCATCAATTGGAGTCCCAATTAACATTTTATTAATTATTTCACTTGTTTTAATTAATTCATTAATATCCGTTCCAGAAGATAAAACAAATTGTTTGTTTTCAACTATTCCATGATCAGTACAAACTAATGCCACAATTTTATAATCATCTAAAGGTATAATACTAACTTGTTTTAAAGTGTTTTCTTTAGAATTTTTTCCTAATACTACAGAAGTATAATTTGTAATATCAGAAATAATTTCAACACATTTATTAATTGCATCACTTATTTCTAAACTGTTGTTGTGGAATATTGTTTGAAGTTTTAACATATCGCTTCCATTTAATTCTTTAGGAACCATTAAATTATTTACATAATATTTATATCCTTCTTCAGAAGGTATTCTTCCAGAAGAAATATGATTTTTTTCTAAATATCCCAACTGCTCTAATATTGCCATTTCATTTCTAATAGTGGCACTAGAACATTTAAACTTTTGACATAATGATTTACTTCCAACCGGCTTAATGTTTTTAATATAACTCTCAACTATTTCTTTTAATAGTTTTTCTTGCCTATCTCCCAATATATCACCTCATTAGCACTCTTTTCTTTTTAATGCTAATTGTATTATAAACAAAAAATTAGCACTTGTCAATATATTATGCTAATTTTTTTTATTTATTCAATATATGATAATTATTCTGCAATTTGATAAGTATATTCCCTAGGATTTTCTTCTCCATAAACAGTTATTTTTAATTCATTATTATCTAATATAATGTCAAACGCTTTATTATCTTCTTCAATATAATTATTTAAAACAAGAGTAATATAATCCGTTAGAACTTTATTGTTTTGTATATCTTTAACATATAGTTGATTATCATTATTTACCACTATAGAATAATCATTAATAAATCCAGAATATAACAAAGGCAAAGTATTTAACTGCTTATTTGCATAATTAAAAGTATAATATTCTTTGTTTTCATTTATGGTAGAAATATAATTTTTAGTGTATGAAGTGATTTGATTATCTGTTTCAAATAAAATTTCTGTATTAGAAATAATATTCCATTTGTTTTCTTTTAATACTGCATATAATGTAGATGATAATTTATTAGTGTTTTCATCTATATTTTTATATAAACCAATATAATCATATTCAAAATTAACAATTGAATTATAATTATCTTTTAATGAAATTATTCCCCATAAAGAATTGCTTTTTTTAGCTATTATTATTCCATCATTAATTCCTATTCCATAATTCTTTATGTAATCAAATTCTTCAATTACTTCTTTTGTTTCTATATCATATAGTTTTATATTATCATCTTCAATAAATGCATATTTGTTATTAATGATAGTAGAAATATTATTTTCAGATTTATAATATTCTAATGAATATTCATCATCATCCGTTGTGTATGTGGCATATTTACAATTAATATTGTTACATTTATATGAAGAAGTAATTTGATTATTATTATCATAAAAGTATATATATCCTTTTTCTAAAGAAGTGTTTTTTGTTGGGAGCTCTTCAAAAAAATTATAATATATTCCAATTAAAGATAAAGGTATAAAAATACATAAAAGAATAATTATATATAGTAATGTCATCTTTTTATTATTCATTATTTATTCTCCCAAAGTTAAAGCATCTGTTTCTGATAAGGAAGAACCATCAGTTTTACTAAAATAAAATTTTTCTACTATGTTATCTATAATATAATATTTATCTTTTTCTGTTACTAAATAAATATTATTTATATTATATGATTCAAATTGATATAATTTAGTATTCAATTTAACAGAATTCGCTATTATTTGTTTACCGGTGTAATCATATAACAATAAATTATCTTCATTAACTACAATCATATAATTATCTTTTAATTCAATGTAAGTAAAAGGTGTGCTAACAATACTAATTCCATTTAAGTCTTTTAATATGTACTTAGAAGAATTTTCAATTAAATAATAATCATCAAATCTTCTTATATCATCATTTTCTAGTTTAATAAAATTATCTATTCCATCTTTGTTAATCTTAATAATACCCATTTTATTAGATTTACTAACTACAAAGAAACTAGCTGAAGAAGTTCCAATTTCTAAATTTACATCACCATCTAAATACATCTCTATAAAATTACCTTTTAATTTATTTTCAACAATATCATATAGATAATATTTGATTTCTGTATCACCAGTTGAAGATGTATCTAGTATTATAACATATTTATTAAACAATACAGAATTCTTACTTGCAGTTTTAATATTAGTACTGCAAAAATATTTTTTCTCACTTATAATATTAGGATTTTTACACTTATAAGATCCTAATAATTCTTGTTTAGTATCATCTTTATAAAAATATAATTTATTATCAAAATAACTATAATTTAAATCTTTTGAATATATTCCTTCATTTAAATCAACTACATATTCAACTTCATTATCATTATTTTTTACATATATATTTAAACTACTTCCTACTAAAGTATAAGTAAAAGCATATAATGTTTCTTTTTTCACTAATTTATCATTATATATATTTGATTTTATATAATTTTTATTTTTTAATTGAATTCCTTCACCTAAATATCTATTATTTCCATAATCTAATACCATTAATTTATTAGTTTCATCTATCGCCAATACATAATCTTTTAACAATTCTATAAATACGTAATTGTCTATTATTAGTTCACCTTTGTAATCATATACTGAATAAATTTCTTTTTCATTTTTAGTTAATATATACTTTTCATTATAATTAACGATCGGATTTTTTACTGATTTAGTTAAAGATTTATTTTCATAATTAATTAAAGAATAATTACCATTTTTCTTTGCAATTAATATTTTATCATCTTCTTCAATACCAACTAATTTTCCTAAATATTCATATTCAAAATCTACTATAATACTAATTTCTTTTTCTTTTATTGACACTAGGCCATATTTACCATCTAAGTTTTTTAAAATAATATAATCATTAATAGCATTACTTTTAATAACAGTATAACTACCCTTTTTTTCTTCATTTTTAAAATCATATAATACTATAACATTTTCTCCATCTTGATTATCAAATACAAAAGCATATTGGTCTAAATACAAATCACTTCTTACATCAATTTTCTTGCTATTTTCATCAACATTTATTGGTAAAGTAAAATTATCTTCAGTACTTAAAAAAGCAACATAGCAATTATCACTGTTCTTATTTACGCATGTATACTCGCCTAATTTTTTTTCTCCATCATAAAAGAATAACTTACCATCTGAGTATGCAAAATTATCTTTAACTTCAATGCTTACTGGCTTTTCTTTTTCTTTTTTAACATTATCTTTTGATACAAAATAATATATTAATAATCCAGATAAAATTAAAATTAATATAATAATTATTATTATTAATGTCTTCATTTTTTTATCTAAATTTCTAAAAAATTCTTTTATATTATTAAGCTTTTCTTTCACTAAAATCAACCCTTTACTATTATTTTTAGTATAGCATTTTTTATTTGGTTTGAAAAGATATATTTTTATTATCAACAATAAAATATGGATATTCAAAATCACTAAACAAAACTTTATTTTTTTTAAATAAGCCCCAAACAAAAATTTCTATATTATGTTTTTTATAAAACTCTATGATTTTATCGGTTATTAAATATTTATTAAGAACAATAAAATCTAGATTTAAATCTGATTTATCATAGTTACCATAATTTAAATACCCTAATTTATATTTTTTATTACTATCTAAAAAACTATAAATATGCTTTTTATTAAAACTCATAACGTATATATTATTTTTATTAATTATATCTTTTATTTCGTTTAAATTTATTGAACTATCTTTTATTTCTATAAGAATTATTTTTTTATTATATTTTTTTATTACATCTTTAAGTAATAATATCTTCTCTTTATTTTTCTTTGTATTGAAGTTATATTTAAGAATATCTTTATAAGTTAATTTATTTATAAAGCCATAACCATCAGATACTCTATTAATAAAAAAATCATGTAGTACCACAAACTTATTATCAAGAGTTTTTCTTACATCCAATTCTATTCCAAAAAAAGAAGAATCATTATAAGCATTATTAAATGATTCTATAGTGTTTTCTTTTGAATTAAGTTTATATCCTCTATGAGCAATTAATTTCATAATAAAATATATTATGAATTTTTATAATTAAGACTTATTTATTTATTTTTTTAAATAAAACTTTATAAATAAAAATAACTATTAAAATATTTGATATAACTAGAATTATTAATATATATTCATTTTCTTTTTGAGTGGCTTCTTCAACTATATTAAAAGTTGATATAGTATTTTGTTCTTTTGTTAAGACAATATTATAAACTTGCTTTTCTTCTTTATTTATAACTTCAACAGTTATAATATTCTCAACATTATTTAGATTATTATTTCCAACAATGTTAACTATAGAGTCTTCATCTTCTTTTTCTGTTATTACATTTACACTAGTTTGTTCATTAATAATACCAGTATATTTATTATTATATTTATCAAATTCTGGAGATAATTCTATACCTTCAACTTTTAAATCCGTTAAATAAGTGCTTTCTGCATAAATATTATTATTAAAAATAAAAAAAGAAAAAATAATAAATAATAATTTCATATAATCACCATTACTATTTTTCCTTTATATTTTTTATTTATACTTATAATATTTTTAATAATATCTCGTTCATTAAATATAATTTATTTTTTGGAATAAAAATATTACCATTTTTATATATTAAATTTTTTTCTTTTAATAAACTTTTAATATCAAATTCTTCTTGTAAGTTTATATCAAATTTATTATAAAATTCTTCAAGATTAATTCCATTACATTTTCTTAAACCTAACATTATTTCATTTTCCATATCTTCTCTTTTAGAAATGATATTTTCGTTTAAAATATAATCTCCATTTAAATAATCGTTTAAGTTTCTAGTATTATCATATCTTAATCCTAATATATATCCTGAAGCCCCTAATCCAAAGCCATAATATTCAGAATTATTCCAATAATTAAGATTGTGTTTAGATTCATAACCAGTTTTGGCAAAATTACTTATCTCATAATGATTATAATTATTTTTAGTTAATTTTTTTATTATATAATCATACATTTTAGAATCTATATCTTCATCAATAGGCATAACATTATTTACTTTAATTTTTGTATGATTTTCTATTATTAAAGAATATGTACTTATATGTTCAGGATTTAATTTTAATATTTTATTTATATCACTTTTTAAATATGATATCTTTTCTTCGGGTATTCCATAAATTAAATCTATATTAACATTTTTAAATCCGTTATATCTTATTAAATCTATTATTCTTTTTGCTTCTTCATATGTATGATTTCTTTCCATAAAAGATAATTTATTTTTATTAAAAGACTCTATTCCTATGCTTAATCTATTTACTCTATTGTTTTTTAATATTTTTAAAAAATCATCATTTATATCATTTAAATTACATTCAAAAGTAAACTCATAATTATCACTTAATTTAATATTTTTTAATATATTAAATAAATTTTGTAATTGTAGAATATTAAGAGATGAAGGAGTACCTCCACCTATATATAATGTTTCAATAATATCATCTTCATATTTAGAATGTATTTCTTTTGATAATTCTTCTATGTACGCATTAGACCATTCTAAATTATATAATAATTTACAAAAATCGCAATATGAACAAATACTTTTACAAAAAGGAATATGAATATACATACTTTTCATATAACCACCTACATTTAAAGTATACCAAATTACAAAAAAAAGATAAAGTCAATTATCTTATTCTTTCAATTATATCTTCGGCCGCAACAATGCCAGTAGCGGCAGCAGTTACTATATTACCGGCTTTTCCAGCACCATCACCAATAAAATAAATATTATAATTTAATAATTTAAATTTATTATCCGTTTCTATTTCATTACTGAAAAATTTTATTTCTGGACCATACAACAATGTCTCATCGTTATTTACTCCAGGAATTATTTTGTTTAATTCATCTAATCCCTCTAAAATATTAGTTATTATTCTATGGGGTAATACTAAAGCTAAATCCCCAGCCACACAATCTTTTAATGTTGGTTCAATAAAACCTTTATCTATATGTTTCCAAACCGATCTTCTACCTGCCTTTAAATCTCTTAATTTTTGAATAATTGGTTTACCATCTCCTAAAACATTAGCTATTCGCGCAATTGATTCACCATATTCTCTACTATTCGTAACAGGCTCTGTTAAATTAACTTTACTTATAAAAGCAAAATTAGTATTATTTGATTTTGTTTCCTTTAAAGCATGACCATTTACGCATATATATCCATAGTAATTTTCTTTTGTTACATATCCTCCAGGATTAGTACAAAAGGTTCTTATTTCATCTTCATATGTTTTAGTTTTAATAAATATAGTAGGATCATATATTACGTTACATAAATCTTCTAAAAGTTCTTTTCTTACTTCTACTCTTACTCCTATTTCAATACTTTGGGATAAATAGTTTATTTTATATTTATCAGCAAATTCTTGTACCCATTTTGCCCCTGTTCTACCCGGAGCAACTACCACATATTTTGACAATATTTCTTTTGAACTATCATCTTTGTTATTATACAAAACTTTACTTTGCTCATTTTCATATTTTATATCTGTTACATTAGATTGATCTTCAATTACTACGCCTTTATTTATCAAATAATTACATATATCATCAATATAACTAGGTAATTTATCACTACCTAAATGTTTTTGTTTAATTAATAATAATCTTGCTCCAGCTAAAGCAACATTTTTTCTTATTTTTTCAGCTTCTATTGTATCACTTGGATAAACTTTTGAATCCATTTTAAATTTATTAAAAATACTCTCAGTTTCATCTATTAAATTATAAGCATCAGTTTCAGACATGTATTTAAAAAGATCTGATTTACCAAGTTTAGGGACAAAATTTAATTTTCCATCAGAAAAAGTTCCTGCTCCACCATATCCAGATAATATA
>CAYNLX010000036.1:0-4282 GCA_964398265.1 uncultured Muribaculaceae bacterium
TATTTAAATCAATAAATTGTCCCATTTTACTTGTTAAATCTGAAAATGATTTTTCATTTTTCCATACTGACTCTTTACATTTTTCATTAAATTTCTCAATGCCATATTTTTCTATATCGCTTTTACAGGTAAATCCTAAACTTTTTTCTACTTCAACTTCTACTGGCAATCCATGAGTATCCCATCCAACTTTACGTAATACTTTATATCCTTGCATAGTTTTGTATTTACAAAAAGTATCTTTTAAAAATTTTGAAAGCATATGATGTAAACCAGGATGACCATTTGCTGTTGCTGGCCCATCATAAAATACAAAATTTTCACTAGATTCTCTATTATCAATGGTTTTTTTTAATATTTCATTAACACTTCCCCAAGAGTTTATAATAGATTGTTCTACTTCGCTAGCTTTTCTCTTATCTAATTCTTCAAATTTTTTCATATATATAATCCTTTCTTACAAATAAAAAAGCATCCTTACAAAGGACGCTTAAATTACGTGGTACCACCTTATTTTTTTTCTCTATCACTTATAACGTAAGTAATCCGTTTTTTCTTAATATCAGAAAAACACATCCAAAGTGATTCTTATTATATTAGTTTGCTAATTTTCACCAACCATTAGTTCTCTATAAAACATCATATAATAACATCTTTTTCATTTGTTTTATGTTATAAATTATAGACTAACTATCATAAATTGTCAATCAATTACTATTCTTAATTTTCCAATAATTCTTGTATTCTTTCACGATATTCTTTTAATTTATTGTTTTGATCTTCCAAGCTTTCTTTTAATTCGTTGTTTTCTTCTAGTAATTTGCTGTTATCTTCTTCAAGAGCATTAATCTTTTTTTCTATTTTATTATTTTCTTCTTGTTCTAGATATTGATTAGTTTGCTCAACATGGTTGTTATAATTAGTTTTCATTTTTTCTATATTACTCTTTGAAGCATAAACATTTATTATTACTTTATATAAATTCTCATAATTATAAATTTCTTTCTTCTTTAAATCATTCATAATTATTTCTTTATATTCTTTCATAGCCACAATATTTTCATTTTCATGAGAAATAAATACAATGTTATTTTCATCGATATTAAAATATACATCATTAAAATCTTTATAGTAAATATATTCTATTTTTACATTATTAAGATTATTATTTTCAATATAATTAATATTACTATAATATAAATTATTATCTATATAGTAATTATTATTCATTTTTATTTCTTTTACTTCAGTTGTTTGTTTTATTTGTCTTGGAGCTTCATCAATAAATGTTAAATTTGTTATATCATTTAAAAACAATCCTACTCCAAAGCCTAATCCTACTATTCCAACAATAAAGGTAATTATAATTCTTTTAAAATTAACTTTCTTACTAAAGATAAAATCAAATATTAATTCTAACATAAATATGCTTAGTACCAAAGAAAATATCAATAATATAATTACTCCTATATATACTATTTTATAAAATAGTAATATTAAAGATATTATTAACGCTGCACAAATAGAAAGTATTCCAAATAATAATGGAATTGATAACATAACTACAATACATTTAATAAAAAATATTATTATATTTACAAATGTATCTAAAATATTATGATTTCTATTATGATTAGAAATTATAGTATTTGAGTTATTATTATCTTGAACACTATTATCATCATCTTTAATAATTGTGCTATTTGTATTATTATTAGAAAATCTATCAATAAATCTTATTTTTAATACAAATAACAATACCACAACACTAAATAAAACATAAGCGCTCTCAATTATAAAGCCAAAAATATCAGTTAATATATTTCCAACTTTATCACCAAAATTATAAAATATTTCACTTAAATTACGTTCAATATATGAACATGGTTCAAAACTTAATTTTAAAATTAAATATAAAATAAATAATTCTATTAATAATCTAATATAATCTCTAAATCTCATGTTTTTTAAACATTTAAATATTTTATTTAACAAATTAGTTAATGTGTCAACTAAGTTGCTCATTCCTCCTTTTTTATTTTCTTTAATAAGAGTAACATCAATTTCATCATTAGTTAAATCATCTAAACTACATTTAAATATTTTAGATAATTGTATTAATTTGTCCATTTCTGGATATGTAGTACCACTTTCCCATTTAGAAACTGATTGTCTAGAAATATCAAGCATATCTGCAAGTTGTTCTTGAGATAAATTATTTTCCTTTCTTAAATTTTGTAATTTTTCACAAAACTTCATTTTCATCACCTCGTAATAATTCTATAATTTAATTTAATATCTAACTACCAACTTTTAGTTGTTTTTTGTCAATTTAAAGTTGCATTTTATATTATATCACTAAAAAAGCAAAAATTTATAAACCTTTTTGCTTTTTTACACCAGTTAATTCTGAGCCGTTAATTTCCAGCACCTGTGTTGCATATTTTATTATTTCTTTTTCTCTAGAATTTATAATTATTGTATGATTGCTTTTTAATTTATTTAAATATTTCATTACATATTTTTGCTTATCTTTTTCTAATCCAGAAATTGATTCATCAAATAGCATTATTTTAGAATCTTTAATTATTACTCTAGCTATTGATAACATATCTAAAAGTGTTGTTGTAATATTATCATCTTCAGTATTCATCATTGTATCAATTTTATTTTTTAATTCTAACACATTAGAATCAATTCGTAATTCTTTTAAAATCTTTTCAACTCTATCTTCATCTGGTTCAATCATCAATAAATTATTTTTGATAGTATCATTAAAAAACACTGGTTTCTGACTAGACAAACTTATTATTTTAAAATAATCATTTTCTCTATAATCATTAATATCTATACCATCAATAGTAATTTTACCTTTATGCTGTCTATTAAATCTCATTAATAAATCAAACACACCTCTTTTACCAAAGCCTTCTTTTCCTGTAATAGCATTAATAGAGTTTGGTTTTATTTTAAATGAAATATCTTTTAAAGTAGGATCATCTCTATATCCATACAAAATATTTTTAAACTCTATTTCCCCTTTAATCTTATCATAATCTATTTCTTTATTTCCAACTGGAGCCTTACGATATTCAATTAATCTATTAAATCTCTTCATTGAAACTTTTAAATTTATATATTCTACATTCACTGTAAGCAATGTTGTGAATGCATCAATTATTTTTTGATAATAATTATATATAATTAATAAGATTCCTATTTCAAAAACATTATCTTTAACCAAAAATATACCAAAAATAAACATAGCATATCTAAACAATTCTATAACAAAAAGTACAGATGAATTAATAAAATTAAATCTAATATTATATTTTGAAGCAGCTTTATTTGAATTATCAAAAGCAAGAGATGTTTTTTTACTCAATATATTAAATAAATTAAAAGATTTAATTTCTTTTATGCCATTAAAAAATTCAAAAGTCGAATCTGTTTTAACATCTGAAGTTCTTTTATTCTCTTCATTAACTTTAATTATCAACCTTTTTAATACAAAAGCCACAATGATTAATATTATTGAAATAATGATTGTCACTAAAAACAAATAAATATTTAATTTAAAAAAATAAAAATAGATTACAAAACATTCACATAATTGTACAAATCGATATACTCCATTAGAAAAAAATGAAGTCATTCCTATTACGTCATCATCCATTGTATTATTAAATTCTCCAACATTAAATCTTGATAAACTAAATAATGAATTTTGAAAAGTAGCTTTTAAACCTATAGTATTATATTCATGAAATATTTTATTATATAAAGCATAAAAAGATTCATTATTAATATATTCTCCTAAACGATATGCGAATGTTAACGCAATAGATATTATCATATAAAAAATACCTTTTTCATAATCCATACTTGTTACAGCATTTATTGATGCACTTAATAATATAGGAGTTACAAGTAAAATTCCTCTTAAAATAATAGAAATAACTAATTTAGAAAAAATGTATTTTTTACTTTTTCTAAGTACATACCATGTAGCTTTTTTTATATTATTATCTTCCATAAGCAATCTCCTTATTATAAATATTATTATACCAAATAATAAGAAATAAAAAAAGAATTAATTATTATTATTTCTTATTTTACCTAGGAATTAATATATTCTAATAATTCATTCATTACTTTCTTAGCAAGCACATATATGTTTTTGCACATCTCATCATTAATTTCCATCATATTTTTATAATGCACCTTAGTACTTATGGCTGTATGGCCATTACTTCTTGGGTTTCCTACTAAAAAACATTCA
>CAYNLX010000036.1:4382-8290 GCA_964398265.1 uncultured Muribaculaceae bacterium
ATATTTATACAGCAAGAAACCGAATCATATTTAAACCACTTTATCAAATCAATTTTAAAATCAATTTTTTCTATATATTTTAATATTATTACTACATCAAAAATTAGTAATAATATTATTGTTATTATAGTTGAAGCAATTTGATTTTTAATTATTATAGAAAACATGATTATACTAACAAAATTAATTATATTAAACAAAAATGTAATTATATTTGCTTGTTTATTTTCTTCTTTATAATGTAATTTTGTTACTACCAATAACATTATCGTTTGAAACAAAATTTGCAGAATAGAATAAACGCATAGTGTTTTATATAAATTATACTCCATATTCATAAAGCCTATATAACTTTTACAATTAATAACAATTAAACTGAAAATTATAACACTTAAAATAGACCCATAAAATATTCCATTATTTCTATAATTTATATTTTTACCTTTATATGAATATACATTTGCTCCTACGCCAAATAAAGATATAATTATTCCCATTAAACATTGTAATGGATAAGTAAGAATAAAAACGTTAGCTAAATATTTACCAAAAATAAAACTAAGTAAAAGCCATGAAATAATTGAAACAAAAGATGTTACAAATATATCAAATGAAACTCTTAATAATCTCTTCATTTTGTACTCTCCTTTTCTGTTTCCTTAAATTGCTAGCCCTAGTATGGAGAAACATATTCTCCTAAGACAACCTACTTATATTTTTTTTACTTTTTTCAAAAATAAGTAGTTTTTTGACACTCACTGAATAGTTGCTTTTTCCTTATTTTACAGGAGTTTAACGTAGTTTAAGAACACATATACATTCAACATGTTTTGTATATGGAAACATATCTAACAAATATATTTTATTTATATTATAATTTAATTCTTTTATATCTCTACATAAAGTAATCGGATCACATGACATATAAATTATATTATTTGGTTTATTGTTTTTAATATAATTTAATGTTGATTTATTTAACCCGCTTCTTGGAGGATCAATTATAATAGTATCAAATTTATAATTAATTTTATTTATTACATTAAATGTATCTCCTAATAAATAATTAATATTATTTATTTTATTCATTTTAGCATTAGTTGAAGCATTTTTAATTGCATTTTCTACTATTTCTATACCAACAATATTATTTGCTTTGCTTGATACAGAAATTCCTAATACTCCCACGCCACAATATAAATCCAATAAATTATCTACCTTATCAATATTATTATTAAATATATCAAATACTTTTTCTAGAATATCATTATTTACTTGAAAAAATGAATTATATGATACTTTAAAATAAAAATTATTAATTTTTTCTATAAAGAAATTATCTCCATAAATAATCTTATCATTTAATATTACCCCAATAATTTTTATAGATTTAAAATCATTAATATCAAAATTAATATTATCTGATGATGTAATAATAATCATTATTTCATTATTATAATTACTTCTTATAATAACTTCACCATTTATTATATTTAATTTATTAATTAACAAAAGTGTTTCGTTAATACTTTCTTTTGCTATTAAACAATTATTAATTTCCATTAAATTATGAGATTCATTTTTATAAAATCCTATTTTTTTATTTTCTATTTTTATAGTTATTTTATTTCTATAATTGAATTCTTTTTTAGATTTAATTATTTCTACATCTTCTATATCAATATTTGAAAACTTATTAAATATTTGTTTTAATTTTTCTTTTTTAATATCTAAAGTATCATTATAATTCATATGTAATAAATTACAACCACCACAATTACCATAATAAGGACATTTAGGAATAATTCTTTTTTCACTTTTTTTTATATAGTTAATTACTTGAGCTTTATAATATTTTTTTGTTTCTTTAATTATATTAATTTCTACTTCTTCATTTAGCATAGCATTTGGAACAAAAACTATTTTATTATTTATATATCCTATCCCATTACCATTGTCATCTATTTTTTTAATTTTTATTTTCATTAATTACTCCATCTAAGCTAAAACTTTTTGCCTCAATAATTAAAACATCAATTATTTTACCAAAAGTGGTTTTTGGAGCTTCTATATTAACTAATTTCATTGTATCAGTATATCCATATACTTTATTAGAATCTTTTTCACTTTCTCCAAGAACTAATACTTTTACTGTTTTATCTAAAAGCTTTTGATTATTGAATAGATAATATTTATTTATTTGTTCATTTAGTCTTCTTAATCTTTCTTCTTTTTCTTGTAGAGATATGTTATCTATCATTTTAGATGCTGGAGTATTTTCTCTAGGAGAAAAAATAAAAGTAAAAGCTCCATCAAATTTGCACTTTTCTACAACCTCTAATGTATTTAAAAAATCTTCTTCAGTTTCATTTGGAAATCCAACTATTATATCTGTAGTAATACTAACATTAGGAATCTTATTTTTAATTTTAGAAAATAATTCTAAGTAGTCATTTTTAGTATATCTTCTTCCCATTAATTTCAATATTCTATCACTTCCTGATTGTAAAGGAAGATGTATATAAGGCATAATATTATCATATTTAGATATAATATTTATCATTTCATCTGAAAAATCCCATGGATGAGATGTTACAAATCTTATTCTTTCTATTTCAGTTTTACTAACAAGTTCTAATAATTTAGAAAATTCTATTTCATTTTCTAAATCTTTCCCATATGCATTTACATTTTGCCCTAATAAAGTAACTTCTTTATAACCTTTATTTTTTAGTTCTATTATTTCATTAATAATATCTACACTTTTTCTGCTTCTTTGAGCTCCCCTTGTATATGGTACTATACAGTAAGTACAAAATTTATCACAACCATACATAATATTAACCCAAGCAGTAATATTAGAATCTCTTTTATATTTAATATTTTCTATAATTTTATTAGAGTTACTTAATACATTTATATTTGTTTTTTCTTGTTTATCATTTAACATATCTAATAATTGATAAATATTATGGGTACCAAAAACTATATCTATATATTTATTCTTTTGTATTAATTCATTAACTACACTTTCTTCTTGAGCCATACATCCACATATAGCTATTATAAGTTCTTTTTTTGTTTGTTTTAAATGCTTACATCTTCCTAAAAAACCATAAAATTTTTCGTGTGCATTTTCTCTAATAGCACAGGTATTTAATAATATTAGATCACTTTCTTCAAAAACTTCTGTTCTAATAAATCCTATACTTTCCAATATATAAGAAATTTGTTCGGAATCATGAACGTTCATTTGACATCCGTATGTTTTAATATAATACTTTTTCCCAATAAACTTATTGCTTTTTTTAATATTTTCTAAATAAACAAATTCACTTATTTCTTCACATCTTTTTTTTGCTTCATTCATATTAGGTAAATTCATTTAATCACTTCCTCATAGAATTATATCACAAAAAAACTAAAGAAACATCTCTAGTTTTTTATTATTTAATAACTTTTAATCCACCCATATAAGGTTGTAAAGCTAAAGGAACATTAATACTTCCATCTTCATTATAATTATTCTCTAATAATGCTATTAAACCCCTTGGAGTTGCAAGAACAGTGTTATTTAATGTAGATACAAAATAATTACCTTTTTCTCCTTTAGCCCTGATTGCTAATCTTCTTGCTTGAGCAGTTCCTAAAGTTGAACAAGAACCTACTTCAAAATATTTTTGTTGTCTAGGACTCCATGCTTCAACATCACATGATTTTACTTTTAAATCAGCTAAATCACCAGAACAACATTCTAAAGTTCTAACCGGAATATTTAAACTTCTAAAAAATTCAACGGTATAAGACCACATTTTATTATACCAATCTAAGTGATCTTCTTCATTACATAATACTACTATTTCTTGTTTTTCAAATTGGTGGACCCTATATATTCCTCTTTCTTCAAT
>CAYNLX010000037.1:0-8285 GCA_964398265.1 uncultured Muribaculaceae bacterium
AAAATTTAAAGAAATAGGTGAAGCATATTCTGTTTTATCTGATAAACAAAAAAGAGCTCAATATGATCAGTTTGGACATCAAGCATTTAATGGTGCTGGAGGTTCAACTGGTGGCTTCCAAGGCTTTTCTGGATTTGATGGAGTTGATATTGATTTAGGTAGTATTTTTGATGATTTATTTGGTGGATCATTTGGATTTGGGGGAAGAAAAAAATCTAATAGACCTGTAAAAGGTGAAGACACTTTAATAAAAATAAAAATTACTTTTGAAGAAGCAGTATTTGGATGCAAAAGAACAATTGATTTAACTTTAGATGACGAATGTGATAATTGTGATGGAACAGGTGGATTTGATGAAGAAACTTGTGATACGTGTAAAGGAAAAGGAAGAGTTATTTCTGAGCAAAGAAGTTTATTTGGTACTTTTCAAACTGAAACTACTTGTCCTAAATGTGGAGGGAATGGTTTTAAATTTAAAACAACATGTTCAAAATGTAAAGGAAAAGGTCATTATGAGAAGCAAAAAGAAGTTGCAATTACTATTCCAGAAGGTGTAGATAATGGTAATAGAATTAGAATGAGTGGCAAGGGATCTTCTGGATATAATGGTGGACCAAATGGTGATATTTATATTGAATTTATAGTTGAAGATCATCCTATATTTGATAGAGATAATAATGATATTTATTTAAGTGTACCAATTACAATCACTGAAGCAATTTTTGGAAGTAAAAAAGAAATACCTACTTTAACAAAAAATGTTGTTATTGATATTCCTGCAGGTAGCCAAAGTGGTGATAAGCTAAGATTAAAATCAAAAGGAATAAATAGTCAAAACGCAAGAGGTATTGGAGATATGTATGTTATCATAAATGTAATTATTCCAACTAAACTTGATAAGAATCAAAAAGAATTGCTTAAAGAATTATCTAAAACAGAATTAGATAATTATTCTGAATTTAAAAAGATTAATAAATATATAAAATAGAAAAAGATATTAAATGTATCTTTTTTTTATTTAATATTTATTATATAATATATTTATATGTATTATGAAGGATGGTAAAATGGAAGATTTAAGAATACCTAAACATGTTGCGATAATAATGGATGGCAACGGAAGATGGGCAACCAAAAGAGGATTAAGTAGAAGCCATGGTCATTTAGCTGGAAGTAAAACATTAAAAAAGACGGGAATAGCTGCTTTTAAAAAAGGAATAAAAGTATTGAGTGTTTATGCTTTTTCTACAGATAATTTTAAAAGAGACAAAGAAGAAGTAGATTATTTAATGAATTTAATATGTAAAAACTTTGAAAGTGAATATAAAGTGTTTGAAGAGAATAATATTAAAGTAGTTGTGTCAGGAAGAGAAGAACCTTTAAGAAAAGATGTTTTAAAAGCAATTAAATCTATAGAGGAAAAAACAAAAAATAATACTGGCGGAATATTAAATATATGTTTGAATTATGGTGGACAAGAAGAAATAGTAGATGCAACAAAAAAAATATGTGAAAACTATAAAAAAGGAACTATAAAAGAAATTGATAAAGAAGTAATTAGTAAATACTTTTACAATGATCTACCTCCAATTGATTTATTAATTAGGACAAGTGGTGAATTTAGATTGAGTAATTTTATGTTATATCAAGCTAGTTATGCGGAATTTTATTTTACTAAAGTATTATTTCCAGATTTTAAAGAAAAAGAATTAAATAAAGCAATATTAGATTTTAATAAAAGGGATAGAAGATATGGAGGAATAAAGAAATGAAAAAGTTTTTAATAGGATTATTATTAGTAGTAATTATTATTCCATTAGTATATATAGGTGGTATTCCATTTAAATTATTAGTAGGAGTTATTTCTGTTTTAGGCTATAAAGAAATAATTGATTTAAAAAAGAAAAAAGGATATCCAGCAATAGTGCAAATATTGGGATTGGTATCAATGATATTAATGATTTTCTTAAATACTGGGGAATATGCATTAGTAATGGGAATTAGTTATAATACTTTGTCAGTATTAGTTTTATCATTAATGATTCCAGTGATCTTTTATAATAATAGTGATAGATATAATATAAATGATGCTTTCTTTTTATTAGGATTCATTATTCTGTTAGGAATGGCATTAAATATGGCAATTAACATTAGAATATTTGGAGTATGGTATTTTATTTATCTTTTAATTATTACTATATCTACAGACACATTTGGTCAAATATTTGGAAGATTTTTTGGAAATAAAAAATTAACTAAAATATCTCCTAAGAAAACTTGGGCAGGAAGTATTGGAGGTACTATTTTTGCCACTATAATTGCTACTTTATTTTATTTTCTAGTTATTGGAGTAAATAGTAATATATTTGTTTTAGCATTAGTGTCATGTTTACTATCCATTATTGCTCAATTTGGAGATTTATCATTTAGTGCAATAAAAAGAAGTCATAACATAAAAGATTTTTCTAATATTATTCCAGGACATGGTGGAGTTTTAGATAGAATAGATAGTATAGTTTTTGTTATTATTGCATTTAGCATAATAATTAGATATTTGTAGGTGATTAAATGACATTATTATTATTAATTTTAATATTAGGTTTATTAATATTTATACATGAATTAGGACATTTTTTAACAGCTAAAAAAAGCGGAGTTTTTATATATGAATTTGCTTTAGGAATGGGACCTAGAATAATAAGTAAAAAAGGAAAAGATGATATCATTTATTCTTTAAGACTTTTTCCAATAGGTGGATTTGTCCAAATGGCTGGAGAAGTATATGAAGATGATAAAAAAATAAAAAAAGAGCAATTTATGTGTAATAGGCCTTGGTATCAAAGAGTAATTATTTTAGTAGCAGGAGTTACTATGAACTTTATTCTTGCATTAGTTTTACTTTTTGTACAATCACTAATATGGGGAAATACAGAATTAAAGCCTATTATTGGTACAGTAGCAGAAAATTATCCTGCAAGTGAAGCTGGAATAGAAGTTGGAGATAGAATTATTTCTATAAATGATCACAAAACTAATAGTTGGGATAGTGTAATACTATCTTTAAACTTAAAGAATAAAAAAGATTATTATGAAATAAAAGTAAAAAAAGCGGATAATTCTATTGAAACATATAATATTGCTCCTAAAGAAGAAAAAAATGAAGATGGAACAACATCAAAAATATTTGGTATTGGAGTAAATCCAAGTGTTAAAAAAGGCTTTCTAAATGCAATTAATTATTCTTTTAGTAAATTTGGTTCTATTATTAATTCTATGTGTATGATAATAGGAAATTTATTTATTGGAAAATTGTCTATAAGTGCATTATCTGGGCCTGTTGGTATTTACACAGTGGTAGGTCAATCAGCAGCATTAGGATTAAGTAGTTTAATATATTTAACAGCATATTTAAGTATTAACTTAGGATTTATGAATATACTTCCTTTTCCAGCATTTGATGGAGGAAGAGTGTTATTTTTAATTATAGAAAAAATAAAAGGTTCTCCAGTAGATTCAAAGTTAGAAAACACTTTTCATACTATCGGATTTATATTATTAATGATATTAATGATATATGTTACTTTCCAAGATATAATTAAATTATTTTAAATAATATAATTTATCGAATTGTTTTGACAAAACTGTTTATTTTTATTACAATTAGCTTATAAAGATATGGATGTGATAATGGTGAATAAAAATAAAGATATTATTAAACATTGTCCGAATTTTTATAAGATTATGAACTTTGATTATGTTGAAGGGGATTTTATTAGTGAAAAATTAATATCAGTATATGAAGATTATTTATTTAATTCTGATATTGAAGATCCAGATCAAATAAAAAACATTGAATATATTGATAAAGTAATATCTAAGTACATAGATGATTATAATTTTAGAAAAGAAATGAAATTGGGATTGGTTAAAATAAAAGTAAAATCTAATTCTGATAATCTTTTAAAAGTGATAATAGAATCTATTATTAAAATTTTTGAAAATTATGAAGAAGGTTATACAAGAAACATTTATTTTTCAAGATGGATTTAAAGATAGTTAATCTATCTTTTTTTATTGTTTATATGATACAATATTCTTGGTGGTTTATATGTTATCAATAAAGAATTTAAATGTAAAAGTAAATAATAAAGAAATATTAAATAATTTTAATTTAAACATTCTAGATGAAGAAATCCATGTTATTATGGGTCCTAATGGAACTGGAAAGAGTACTATTGTTTCAACTATAATGGGTAATCCTAATTATGAAGTTGAAGGTAGTATTATATATAATGATGTAGAAATAAGTAAAATGGATACAACTGATCGAAGTAGATTAGGTATATTTTTATTAAATCAAAATCCAATTGAAATTGAGGGAGTTACTAATGCAGAAATGTTAAGAGCAGCTTTGTTTCAAAAGAGCAATAATAGAATAAGTATTTTTGAATTTAATAAAAAGATGGAATCTATTTGTAATGATTTAAAAATACCAAAAAGCTTTATTCATAGAAATATTAATGAAGGAATGAGCGGAGGAGAGCGTAAAAAAAATGAACTTCTTCATTTGTGGATGTTAAATCCATCATTTATTATGTTAGATGAATTAGACTCTGGATTAGATATTGATAGTTTAAAAATAGTATGTGAATCTTTAAAAAAGTATTATGATCTTTATAAACCAAGTATATTAATTATTACTCATCACAAACAAATATTAGATTATATTAAGCCAAAATATGTTCATGTTTTAAAAGATAAACATATTATAGCTTCCGGAGATATATCTTTAGCAAATGAAATAGAAAATACTGGTTTTGGTACATTTAATATGAGTGATATAAATGAAAATGAATAAACTAATAATGAGTAATAATATGTTGGATTTAAATAATGAAGAAATATTATTAAATAATGAAACTGATTATAATTGTTTTAATATAAATGGTACAGTAGTAATTAATGAAATAATAAATGGTGAAGATAATAGAGAAATTATTATAAATATAAATAATGAATCAATATTACTTTATAATAGATTTGGAACAGAAATAAATGGAACGTGTAAAATAATAATAAATAGTAATAATAATTCAAAAATTGATTTAAACTATTCATTTATTTCAAGTGATAAATATAAATTAATTATAGAAAACAAAGTAAGTAAAAATGAAAATCAAAATAATATTAATATACATGGAGTAGCTATTAATAATGCTATAATAGTAATTGAGGCAACAGGCATAATTGAAAAAAATACATTTGATAATAATTATATTGAAAAAATCAAAATATTATCATTAAACGAAATGAAACATACAATTCTACCTAATTTAGTGGTGGATTCAAATGAAGTGAATGCTATACATAATGCAAGTATATCTAGTATAAATAAGAATAGTTTATATTATTTAAAAAGATTATGTTTAGATGAAAAATCATGTATTAAATTAATTAGAGATGGATTTTTATTAAATAATTTAGAAATTAATAAAGAAGTATATACTAAAATAAAAGAGATATTAAATTAAGTTGGAGGTGACTAAATTGAATATAAGAAAAGATTTTCCTATGTTAAATAGTGAATTAATATATTTAGACAATGGTGCGACAACTTTTAAGCCAAATTGTGTTATTGATAAAATGAATGATTATTATAAAAATTACTGTGCTAATGCTCACAGGGGTGATTATGATATTTCATATAAAGTTGATTTAGAATATGAAAATGTAAGAAATATAGTAAAAGATTTTATTAATGCCGAGGATTTTGAAAGTATTATATTTACTTCAGGTGCAACTGAATCTTTAAATATGATTGCAACTGGTTTTTTTAAGAATATTTTAGATCCAAGTGATGAAATAATAATAAGTAAAAGTGAACATGCTAGTAATGTGCTTCCTTGGTTTAGATTAGCTAATACTAATGGTTGTATTATTAAATATGTTCCTTTAAATGACGATAATCAAGTTACTATAGAAAATTTAAAAAGTATTGTAACACCAAAAACAAAAGTAATAAGTTTAGCTCAAGTAACAAATGTTTTAGGAGATATAAGGCCTATAAAAGAAATATGCGAATTTGCTCATGCAAATAACATTTTTGTTGTTGTAGATGCTTCTCAAAGTATACCTCATATGAAAGTTGATGTTAAAGAATTAGATTGTGATTTTCTAGCTTTTAGTGCACATAAAATGTGTGGCCCTACAGGAGTTGGAATATTATATGGAAAAGTGGAACTATTAGAGGAATTAGACCCTATCTATTTAGGCGGAGGAATGAATGAATCATTTGATAACGAATTTCAAATTAAATTAAAAGAATTACCTAATAGATTAGAAGCAGGAACCCCGAATATTGCGGGAATATTAGGATTAGGGGAAGCAATAAATTATTTAAATAAAATTGGAATGGATAATATAAGAGAAAAGGAAGAAGAATTAAGAAAATATTTAATTGATAATTTGATTAAGATTCCTTTTATAGATATAATTAATATTAGAAGTGAAACTGGAATAGTGAGTTTTAATATTGATGGAATTTTTAGCCAAGATGTAGCATTTTATTTAAATAAATATAAAGTATGTGTAAGAGCAGGAAATCATTGTGCAAAAATATTAAAAAGTCAAATAGGGGTAACTAACACTGTTAGAGTAAGTTTATATTTTTATAATACTTTTGAAGATATAGATGGTTTAATAGAATTATTAAGCAATAAAGATAAAATATTAAAAGGGATGTTATAATGAGCGAAGAGGAAAAAAGAGAAATAATCATGGATAATTATTTGCATCCAAGTAACAAAGAAATTCCAAATAATGAAGATAAATATATTAAGGAAAATTCTAGTAATGAATCTTGTATTGATAATCTTGATTTATATGTATTAATTGAACAGAATATTATAAAAGATATAAAGTTTGAAGGAGAAGCTTGTGCTATTTCTACATCATCGACATCAATTATGATTGATGAATTAATTGGGCATACTATAGAAGATGCAAAGGAAATCATTTTAAATTATAATAACATGATTAATGAATTAGATTATAATAAAGATAAATTAAATAATTTAATAGTATTTGATGAAATATATAAGCAACATAATAGAAAAAACTGTGCTCTTTTATCTTTTAATGGAATGGAAAGAATATTAACAAAATTATTAGAGAAGATTAGTTAATATTATAAATAAATTAAATTATCTCAAACTTTTATAGTTTGAGTTTTTTAATATAATTATATAAATATATAGAAAGATAAATGAAATAATAAAGTAGCGAAAATAATAAATAAATGATACAATAAGCATATAAAAAAGAGTTTATGTTTTAACAAGGAGTATCTATGATAGAAAAAGGACAAAAATACAGACATTTTAAAGGAAAAGTAATTGAGGTATTATATATTGGAAAACATTCAGAAACTTTAGAAGATTTAGTAATATATAAACATATAGACGATGATAATATATGGGTTAGGCCAAAAGAAATGTTTTCAAGCCATAATGATATATCCAGAAGAGAAGATAATGTTACTCATCAAAAGTATAGATTTGAATTAATAAAGGAGGAAATATAATGATTGATATTAAATTAATAAGAGAGAATAGAGAATTAGTAAAAGAAAATATTAAAAAGAAATTTCAAGATAATAAATTATCTTTAGTGGATGAAATATATAATTTAGATATTGAATATAGAGAAACAAAAACTACTGCAGATAATTTAAGAAATGAAAAAAATATTATTTCTGATGAAATTGGATTATTTATGAGAAATGGTGAAAAAGAAAAAGCAGAAGATAATAAAAAAAGAATATTAAAAATAAATAATGAGATTGTTTCTTTGGAAGAAAAAGAACAATCATTAGAAAAAGATATTAAAGAAAAAATGTACCAAATTCCACAAATAATTGATAAGAGTGTTCCAATTGGAAAAGATGATACAGAAAATGTAGAAATAGAAAAATTTGGAGATCCTATAATACCTACTTATGAAATCCCTTATCATGCAGACATTTTAGAAAAAATGAATGGATTAGATAAAGAGAGTGCAGGAAGAACTAGTGGTAATGGATTTTATTATTTAATGGGAAATGCTGCTAGATTGCATAGTGCAATGATAAGCTATGCAAGAGATTTTATGATTGAAAAGGGATTTACATATTGCATTCCACCTTTTATGATTAGAAGCGATGTAGTAAGTGGTGTAATGTCTTTTGAAGAAATGGATGCAATGATGTATAAAATAGAAAACGAAGATTTATATTTAATTGGAACTTC
>CAYNLX010000038.1:0-7997 GCA_964398265.1 uncultured Muribaculaceae bacterium
TAGACTTAGGATCTAGTGAGCAATCGTGTGGGTTCGAGTCCCTTTACCTGCACCAATTTTTTTTAAATTAAATCTTATAAGTTAAAATATTAATTTATAAGATTTTTTTTATAATTTTTAATATATTATAAAATTTTTATTTATTTTAAGTTTTGTTTAAGAAATAATTGTTATTATTAAAAAAGAGGTGAAATGAATGTTTATATTTAAAAATGCATGGAGAAATATTATACGAAATAAAGGAAGGAATATTCTAATTGGTATTATTATTATTGTAATCGCATCTGCTTGTAGTATTACACTGGCTATAAGACAAAGTGCGAATGACATAGTAAAATCATATCAAGAAAAAAATAATATTGAAGCTACGATTGGTATGGATAGAAAAGCT
The DNA here is from genome assembly GCA_964398265.1 of uncultured Muribaculaceae bacterium. Lineage (GTDB taxonomy): Bacteria > Bacillota_I > Bacilli_A > RF39 > UBA660 > CAYNLX01. Next base: position 392 of record CAYNLX010000038.1, read on the forward strand.
TTAATGGATTCATTTAAAAGTAGTGATGAGACTTTATCTCAAGAAGAAATGATAAATGCTTTTAATGATATTAAAGCAATTACTTTAGAAGAGATAAAATTATATGGAGAAAGCGATTATGTAGATAATTATTATTATACTTTTGATTTATCAGTTGATGCAATAGACTTAACTGAAGCTACTGATAGTTTAGTAAAAGAAAAAACTGAAACAACTACCGATACACAGACTAGGAAATATGGTGGGGATAGGCCTGATATGCCTTCAGGAGGATTTGAAACAACTAAAAAAACTACTAAAACTACTACAGAAAAAATTTATAATGAAAAAGCACAGGATGGTGCATTTACATTAATTGGATATGATTCTTATGAAAGTATGATAGATTTTATTAATGGAGATTATACAATTAGTGATGGAACAGTATTTAGTGATTTTGAAAGTGATTCTGTAATAATAAGTGAAGAACTTGCAACATTAAATAATCTTAATGTAAATGACACTATTACCATTGTTAATCCTAAAGACGATTCATTAACTTATGAAGTAACTATATCTGGAATTTATAAAGAAAATACTGATACTTTAAGTAATATGTCGGAGATGTTTTCTAATAGTGCAAATAAGATTATTACAAACATTCATTTTATAGAAAAATTAATTAATGCTGATGAAGATTTGGAAGCAACCATTACTCCTACATATATTATTAAAGATTCAGAATCTATAGATAAATTTTCTGAAGAAGTAAGTGAAAAAGGATTGTCTGAATATTACACTGTAAGTAGTAATATAGAAAAGATAGAAAATGCAACTGAATCTGTAGATAACGTTAAAATATTTGCAACTACCTTTTTAATTATAACCTTGATTATAGGTGGAGTTGTATTAATGGTAATTAATATGATTAATATTCGCGAAAGAAAATATGAGATTGGAGTATTGAGAACAATTGGAATGAAAAAAAGTAAATTATTACTACAATTTATGTTTGAATTAGTTATTGTAGGTATTGTTTCTTTACTAATTGGTGCAGGAATAGGTTCTTGTTTATCAGTCCCAGTTGCAAACAAATTACTTTCTAATGAATTAGAAAATGCCTCAAGTAAATATGAAAATATTGGAAATAATTTTGGAATTAATAACAGTAAAAAAACTGATAATTCAGAAAATAGTAACACAAATGAAACAACAAATAATAAGGATTTTAATAATATGAATTTTGGAATAGCAAAAGTAAGTGAAGTTGATAGTATAAATGCAGTAGTAGATTTTAAAGTTTTATCTGAGTTGATAGGTATAGGAGTATTTCTTATATTACTAAGTTCACTTGCTAGTATGATATCTATTGCTAGATTTTCACCATTAACCATATTGAAGGAGAGAAGCTAATGAAAAATATATTAGAAACTAAAAACTTAAATTATAGATATAATGATGCAGCAAAAGATGAATATGTTTTAAAAAATATTAATATGAGTTTTGAAGAAAGCAAAGTATATGCAATTAAAGGTAGAAGTGGAAGTGGAAAAACCACTTTATTATCTCTAATAAGTGGTTTAGAAAAAAATTATGAAGGAACTATATTATATTTAGGAAAAGATCTAAAAAAAATGAATTTAGATTTGTATAGGAATAACGATATTGGAATAGTATTTCAAAGTTATAATTTACTTCCAACATATTCTGCCTTGGAAAATATAGTGTTATCAATGGATATTAACAATAACAAAGTAAAAAATAAAAAAATCAAGGCATTAGAATTAATGAAAAAAGTTGGATTAAACGAAAAACAAGCAAACAGAAGAGTATTAAAATTATCCGGCGGAGAACAACAAAGAATAGCAATAGCAAGATCTCTTTCGTATAATCCAAAGTTAATACTTGCTGATGAACCCACTGGGAATTTAGACAAAGAAACAGAAGATGAAATTTTAAAAATATTTTGTGATTTAGCACATAAAGAAAATAAATGCGTTATAATTGTATCACATTCAAAAAATGTATGCGATCATGTAGATATAATTTATGAATTAGGAAAGGAAGAAAAGAATGAAAAGAAAAACTAAAAATATTGTAATTATAATACTAATTATATTAACAATTTTAAGTGTTGCTGGTACAATGTTTTACGCAAAAAATCATTTGATTACTAGTTCTTCAAATGAAATAAATTTATTAAATAATACTACTCCTCCAGAAAAACCATCTGATGATGATAGTGCAACTATTCCAGAAAAACCATCTGATGATGATATCGTAACTCCTCCAGAAAAGCCATCTAATGATAATAATTCTTCTTTCAATAACACTTCAAGTAATAATCAAAAATCTAACTTAAATTACTGTGTATATGTATTATTTGGCGTAGAAAGTTTTATTATTTCAATTTTAATTATGTATATAATAATGTCTAAATTTAATAAAAAAAGTATTAAAGAGATATTTAATACTTTTGATAAGATTACTATTTACATTTTAAGTATTATAATTTTAACTGGAGTTTTAACATTTATAAATATTTTTATAACAACAAATTTTATTATTGATAATAATAGTTCTACATTTAATAGTGAGGGACAAACGCAAAGCGATATTAATTATTCTTCAAATAAAAAGATTACTAGTTCTTCATCTATAACAAGTGGGTCTTTCGATAGTAGTGAGTCGGATGAAAATGCATTATTAATATCAGGATCAATTAACGTTTCTTTATTAAATATTTCTGTTTCAAAAACTGGAGATTCTAATACTGGTGATAATACTAGTTTTTATGGAACAAATTCAGCTATAACAGCTAAAGATGGAGCTAATTTAAAAATTAATAAAATAAACGTAAGTACTAATGCTACTGGAGCTAATGGAGTTTTTAGTTATGGTGGACAAAAATCTGATGGAACAACAATCAATATAAGTGACTCAACTATCACAACTACAAAAGATAGTTCTGGTGGAATTATGATAACTGGTGGAGGTATAATGAATGCTTCTAATTTAACAATTAACACTTCAGGAACATCTAGTGCTGCAATTAGAAGTGATCGTGGTGGTGGAACAGTAAATGTAGATGGAGGTATATATACTACATCTGGTCAAGGATCTCCTGCTATTTATTCTACCGCAGAAGTTTTAGTAAAAAATGCTGATTTAATATCTACTAATTCAGAGGGAATAGTAATTGAGGGAAAGAATTCTGTAACATTAGAAAATGTTAACTTAACTGATACAAATATTAAATTAAATGGACTATCAACAACATATAAAAATATATTTTTATATCAATCAATGAGTGGGGATGCTGAAGAAGGATGTTCAGAATTTACATCAAATAATAGTAAAATAATTACTAATAAAGGAGATTCTTTTTATATAACCAATACAACTGCAATTATTAATTTAACTAATAATGAAATAATTAATAATGATGAAGAAGGATATTTTTTAAGAACTCAAAAAGATTCTTGGGGAAGATCAGGCTCTAATGGAGGAAATGTAACGCTCAATTTAAATAAACAAAGTGCTGTTGGTAATATAGCGGTAGATTCTATTTCAACACTAATATTAAATATTAAAGAGAGTTCATATTATGAAGGAGCTATTAATAATGATAATAATGCAAAATCTATTAGTTTGGTATTAGATAAAACATCAAAAATTAAATTAACAAATGATAGTTATATTTTTAGCTTAGATAACGCAGATTCAAGTAATAGTAACATTGATTTTAATGGATATAAATTATATGTAAATGGTGAATCTATCAATTAAATAAATTATTTTATAAAACTGATGAATAATCAGTTTTTTTATTACAATAATAATGATATAATATTTATATTGCCACGTAGCCAAGCGGTAAGGCATCAGTCTCTGGAACTGACATTTCAAAGGTTCGAATCCTTTCGTGGCAGCCAATTTTTAAGTTTTTTACCTTTTTTTCTAAAAGTATGATATTATTATCAAGTTATAGAAAAAGGGGCAAGTATGAAATTTGATGAATTAATAAAGAATAATAATATTCTACATGCAATAAATGATCTAGAATTTGAGAGCATGACAGAAATACAAGAAAAAATTATACCACTTATACAAAGTGGTTTTGATGTGTTAGGTAAAAGTAAAACTGGAACAGGTAAGACATTAGCTTTTATAGCTCCGATTCTTGAAAGTATTGAAAACAATAATGAATTACAAGTTGTTATTTTATCTCCTACAAGAGAACTTGCTATACAAATATCAAGAGATACAAATGATATATCAAAATATACGAATATTAAAAATTGTTGCGTTTATGGAAGTAGTAATATTAATGATCAAATTAAAAGTATTAATAAAGGTGTAGAAATAGTTATTGGTACACCAGGAAGAGTAAAAGATCTAATAAAAAGAAAAGTTCTTAAATTAAATAATATAAAATATTTTGTTTTAGATGAAGCAGATGAAATGCTAAGTATGGGTTTTCAAGATGAATTGGAATACATATTTGAATCAACAAATATTAATAAACAAGTTTTATTGTTTTCTGCTACAATGCCTAAAACAATAATTAAAATGGCAGAAAAGTATATATCTAAAAAATATAAAACAATTAATCTAGATAATAATAAAACTGCAACAGCTGATAATATTGATCAATACTATTATTTAATAGATGATAAATCAAGAATGGAAGCTATGTGCAGAGTAATGGATTACTATAATCCAGATAAAGCAATAATTTTTTGTAGAACAAAAAGAAATGCAGATGAAGTATTTTCTAAATTAAATAAAAAAGGTTATTCATCAGATGTTATTCATGGAGATATAGCTCAAGCTCAAAGAATTAATACTTTAGATAGATTTAAAGATGGTAATTTTAATTATTTAATTGCTACAGATGTTGCAGCAAGAGGTATACATGTAGATAATATATCATTAATAATTAATTATAATTTACCAGAAAGTAATGAAGCTTATATTCATCGTATAGGTAGAACTGGAAGAGCAAAAAAATCTGGAACAGCTGTTTCATTTATTAAAAAAAGCGAAATTAATATATTAATTTCTTTAAAGAAATATATAAATGCAGATATTATAGAATCCGTTATACCTACTAAAGATCAAATAATAAATAATAAAGTTATTTCTGCTATTAAAGAAGTAGATTTATGTAAAGATGATAACAATTATGATTATTTTAAAGATTATATTCTTAGTTTAACAGAAGAAGAAAAAAGTAATATACTTGGTTCATTATTAAGCAAAAGTTTATTAACCTCTCTTTCTTCATATAATAATAATGAATTAAATATTAATAATAAGAAAAGCGATAAAAAACTAAATAGAAATAGTTCTGATTCTATTAGAGTATTTTTAACTATCGGTAAATTAGATAAAATAGAAAAAAGAAAATTCTTAGAATTTATTGAAAAGAAAGCAAATGTAAAAGAAAGTACATGTAGTAATTTAGAAATAATGACTAAGTTTACATTTATGAATGTAAAAACAAGCGAATATGAAAAAGTATTTAATGCAATTAATAATTGTAAATATAACGGAAGAATAATAAAAATAGAGAAAGCTAAAAAGTAACATATTATTTTTAGTTTTTTCTAGACTAACTATAATATTTATGATATTATTAAATGGCAACAAAAATATAATATTATTAAAAATATATTAAAAGTGTTGCAATAAATATTAAAATATTATAAAATAAAAAAGGTTTCAAACAAAATGGGCTTGTAGCTCAGTTGGTTAGAGCACTGCTCTGATAAGGCAGGGGTCGAAAGTTCGAGTCTTTCCAGGCCCACCATTTTGTGGCCCGTTGGTGAAGTGGTTCAACACACATGCCTTTCACGCATGCATTCATGGGTTCAAATCCCGTACGGGTCACCAATTATTATAATTACCATTCAAATGAATGGTTTTTATTTTTATATTTTGTTATACTATTAATTAGAGGTGGACAGATGATTAGAAAAGTAATTATTAGTTCTATTATTTTATTATCTATAGTATTTACATTATTTATTAATAGATATTATATAAAAACTTATGTATTTAAAAAACTTTCTAATGAATCAATTAAGTTTTCTAAAGTAGACTATCCTAGTTTTTCATTAGCTAATATAGATAAATTTATTAATAATTATATTTCTATTAATTATAAAGAAAAAGTAGTTCATTATAATTATTATGATATTAATGGTGAATATACAAGCTTTTTTATTAAAAATGAAACTGATTTAACTCATGAATGCTTTTTAATTGATAATCGTACTAATAAAAGAGTATCAATTGAAGATATAATTATTAATAAAGATGAATTTAACAATATTGTAATTAATTATTTAAATTTAAAGTATCCTTCTTTTATTATTGATTCAATTAAAGGAATCGATAATAAAGACATTTCTTATCTAATTAATAATGATTCATTAATTATATATTATGACAAAATTAAAACTTCTCCTGAATATAATAAAGATATATATATTAGAATAAGCTTATTAGCATTAAAAGATGTATTAGAATTAGAAATAGATAATAATAAAGGAATTATTTTAGATTCAGAGAATCTTGATAAAGTAGTGGCATTAACATTTGATGATGGACCATGTTCTAATACCGATAAAATTTTGGAATTATTAAAAGATAATAATTCTACTGCTACATTTTTTTTACAAGGATATAAAATTAATAGTTTTAAAAATACATTAATTAAAATGATAGATTATGGTAACGAGGCAGGGAATCATACTTATTCTCATAAATATTTAACAAAAATCAAACAAAAAGAATTTGATTTTCAATTAAATAAAACTAACGAGTTATATTATAATGTAACTAATAAATCTATGTATTTAATAAGGCCTCCATATGGTAGTTATAATAAAAAAGTGAAGCAATTAGTAAGTGGTCCAATAATTCTATGGAATTTAGATACAAAAGATTGGAAGGGTAATAAAACAGTAGAAGAAATAATATCTTCAGTTTTAGATAATGTTAATGATGGAGATATAATTTTAATGCATGATATTCATGAAAAAACTTATGATGCATTGAAAACTATTCTTCCTGAATTATATATAAAAGGATTTAAAGTTGTAAGTGTTTCTGAATTAGCAGAAATTAAAAGAATTACTTTATTGCCTGGTAATACATATACTAAAATAAACTAAATTTGTTTATTTTTTTTTTGGAAAAAGTAGTTTAATAGTTTTCTTCATACCATTGGTTTTATCATCTAACAAATATTCTATATCATTATAGTTATATACAACAAGATAATTATTTGAGTTAACAGTTTCTATTGAACAATTAATATCTAAAAAAATTATACTAATTATTTTTTCAAAATTTTCTTTATATTTTAGTTTTAAATATTTGATAAACAAGTATTTAAATAGAATTAAATCTTTTTCTGTAATGGTAGTATCATTTTTTTTAATAATTAAAAATTTTCCACTTTCATTAGTTTCTTGAAGTATTAAATTATCTTCTGATATAGTAATATTATTCATGTTTTCTCCTTGTAATATTATATTCATCTATAATAATTTTATATAAAAAAACTAGAAATAATTCTAGTTAAAAGTAATTTTGGTGTCCCCTTAGGGATTCG
>CAYNLX010000039.1:0-7703 GCA_964398265.1 uncultured Muribaculaceae bacterium
AGTACATTGTTTAGGTAATGAAATGTGCGGACACTTAATGTTTCCATTTATAAATTTTTAAAAATTTTAAATATATTTGAAAATGATATAATATTTATGTATAATTAATATATTAGGAGTGATGGTAATGAAAAATTTTTGTGATAGAAAAGATGCATTTAAAGTAAAAAAATTAGAAGGAGTTCAATCATTAATACCTTATTTAAAACCAAAAAGATGTGATTCTGATGTTTATATTAATCAAAAAATAGATTGTACTAATTTAATTAAGTATATGGAATCTTTAAAGAAAAAATATCCAGAAAAGAAAATAACTTATTTTCATTTATTTTCAATGGCTATAGCAAAAACAATATATAATAGGCCTTTATTAAATAGATTTGTAATTAATAAAAATTATTATGATCATAAAGATGTTATATTAGCTTTTGTAGCAAAAGTAGCATTGGAAGATTCATCAAAAGAGTTGTTTGCTAATATTAAAGTTGAAGAAAATCATACAGTATTTGATTTAGCTGAGGAAATTGGTTCAAGAGTTAATAAAATTAGAAATAATGATATTAATAATACTGATGATGCTGTTAATTTTGTTGGAAAACTTCCTAAATTATTAAGAGCTATTGTTATGGGAATTTTTAAATTTGCAGATAATCATGATTTATTACCAAATAGTTTAATAGAAAATGATATTTATCATAGTAGTATTATATTATCTAATCTTGGTAGTATTAATTGTGGAAGTATATATCATAATTTAACTGATTTTGGAACTAGTTCTATATTACTTACTATTGGAACTATTCATAAAGAATATGTTATTAATGAAAATGGTAAAGCTGAAATTAAAGATGTATGTGATTTTGGAATAAATTTAGATGAAAGAATTGCTGATGGAGTATATTTTGCAAAGTCAGTAAAACTATTTGAATATATTTTACAAAATCCAGAATTAATGGAGGGTAAAGCTAGTGATATCATTAACATCAATAATAAGAAAAAGACTAAATAGATGGTTTAATAAACCAGAAAGTTCTCCATGGACTGATTATTATGGTGATGTTCCAGAACATTTACAATATCCGTCATATTCTATGTGGGAATTAATAGAAAAAACAGTAGATAAATATCCAAGATATGAAGCATACGAGTATTTTGGTAAGAATGTTACATTTACTAAATTTTTTCAAAAAATAGAACAATGTGCAAAAGCATTAAAAGCAATTAACATTAATAAAGGTGATAGAGTAACGATTTGTATGCCTAATACACCAGAGGGTGTAATAATGTTTTATGCTATTAATATGGTTGGAGCTACAGCTAATATGATTCATCCATTATCAAGTGTTAATGAGATTGAGTTTTATTTAAATAAATCTAAAAGTAAAGCAATATTAGCAGTAGATTTAACTTATGATAAAGTATCGAAAGCTGTAAAGAATACTAAAGTCGAAACAATTATTACTTCTTCAGTATCTGATAGTATGAAGAGATTTACTCATTTGTTATATTGGCTTACAAAAGGTATTAAAAATAAAATAGAAATAGATAAACAAAATACTATTTGTTGGAATGCTTTTATTTATAATGGAAAGAATTATGAGGGTGTATATAAAACTTCGCCAACAGCTGATGAAGAAGCGGTAATATTATATAGTGGAGGAACCACAGGAGAACCAAAAGGAATAGTATTATCAAATTTAAATTTTAATGCTTTAGCAATACAAAGTCATTTAATGTGTGATCCATCTAAAGCCGGAGATTCTGTATTGGGAATTATGCCAATATTTCATGGATTTGGTATAGGAGTATGTACTCATACAGTTTTACATGCAGGAATGAAATGTATATTTATTCCTCAATTTAAAGCAAAAGACTTTTATAAATTAATTAAAAAATATAAACCTAATTTTTTAGCCGGGGTACCAACAATGTACGAAGCATTAGTTAATTCTAATGTTAAAGATAAACGTTATATGAAATGTGTTACAACTGTTATTAATGGTGGAGATACACTTAACCCGATATTAAAAGATAAGATCAATAAATATTTAGAATCTCATGGATCTCCAGCAAATGTAAGAGTTGGATATGGACTAACAGAATGTACAGGGGCAAGTTGTTTGACTCCAAGATTCTTTTATAAAGATGGAAGCATTGGTGTTCCTTTTCCAGATATGTTATATAAAATTGTTAAAATAGGTACTTTGAATACTGCAAAGACAAATAAGGATGGAGAAATATGTATATCTGGTCCAACTGTTATGATGCATTATTTAGATGATGAACAAGAAACAAGCAAAGCATTAAAAAAACATTCAGATGGAAAAATTTGGCTACATACTGGTGATGTAGGATGCATGAAAAAGAATGGTATGGTATATTTTAAATCTAGACTAAAAAGAATTATTGTTTCTTCTGGATATAATATTTATCCTCAATATATTGAGAAAGTTATTAACAGTCATCCAGCTGTAGAGACATGTTGTGTAGTACCAATGGATCATCCATATAAGATGCATGTTCCAAAAGCTTATATTGTGCTTAAAGAAGGCTTTATATTAAATGATAAATTAAAAAAAGATATTAAAAAGTATTGTGAACAATCTATAGCAAAATATTCTTTACCATATGAATATGAATATAGGGACGCATTACCAAAAACTTTAGTTGGAAAAGTTGATTTTACTAAATTAAACAAATAAAAAAACTCGCTAAACGAGTTTATTTTTTTTATGGCGGAGCAGGAGAGATTTGAACTCTCGCACCAGTTACCCGATCTACACCCTTAGCAGGGGCGCCTCTTCAGCCTCTTGAGTACTGCTCCGTGCCACTCCTAAATTATACACTAATGTAGGAGATTAAGTCAATAATTATTCATAGCATTCTTTTTTAATAGCTTCAATATTTTCTGTCATAATAGTAATATAATTTTCTTTATCTTTTCTTTGAGTATCTGATAAAGTGTTTAAAGATTTATATTTATAAATTTCTGCTTTACCACTGCTAGTTAATTCAGCAATTGTAGTACTAATTTCTTCATCTTGTAACATAAAAATATAATTAATATTTCCATTATCTATTAATGTTTTAACTTTATTAATAGTATTGTTTGATAGATTTCCATCATCTTCTAAGGAAATTACTTCAAAATCGTATTTTTCTAAAAATTTAAAAATATGATTAGTAGCTACAATTGTTTTAGATGTAGCATTTTCACTTATTCTTTTTAATTCTGCATCTATTTCAGAAATATCTATTTTTAAATCTTCGTAATTTTTAATAATTTCTTCTTTAACATATTTGTTATTAATATATTCAATTAAACTATTTTTAATGTTTTGTGTTAGCATTAAATAGTTTGTTGGATTTAACCATAATTCTTCGACATCATTAGATAATTCAATTCCTTGTGATACATCAATTATTTTAATTCTTTTATTGTTATTAATGAAGTCTCTTGCAATCTTTTTTTCGTCTGATAAACCATTATATATAAATATTTCTGATTCACTATAATCTTTAATTTGTTTTGTAGTTAATTTATAATCACTTGGTTTTACTCCATCTGGATATATACTTTTTACTATAGAATTATATCCATATAATCTTTCTGTAGCATATTCAATTGGATAAATTGTGGTGTATATCTTAATTCCTTCCATATTATCTCTTTTAAAGCACCCACTTAAACATAATACTAATGTTATTAATAATAATACTTTTTTCATTTTTTCTCCTTCTTTTTAACCGGATCGTATCCTCCCTTTAAGAACGGATTACATTTTAATATCCTTTTTATTCCTTTTAATAGTCCCATAAAAAGTCCATATTCTTTTAAAGACTGTATCATATAATCTGAACAAGTAGGCAAGTATTTACAATTAGAATGACTTCTTAAAGGTATGCTTTGGTATAAGCTTATTAATTTGATTATTGTGTTTGTCATTTACTTCACCATTAATTATTTTACTATAAAAAGTATTAAAAGTAAAATATCTTTGGCAATTTATTTATTATTTGCTATAATTAGTATGGTGAACGATATGGAATTTTTAAAAAAATATAATATTGAAATAAAAGATGAAGACTTATTAGATATTGCTTTAACTCATAGTTCTTTTTCAAATGAACATAGTGGAGAAAATTATGAACGTTTAGAATTTTTAGGAGATGCAGTATTACAAATAGTAATAAGTGATTATTTATATAATAATACTTCATTTAATGAAGGTGATTTAAGTAAAATAAGAGCATCTTATGTTTGTGAACAAGCATTAGCTCATTATGCAAAAGAAGTTGGGTATATACCTTATATAAAAGTAGGAATTGGTCAATCTAATGATATAAATGATACTATTATAGCAGATATATTTGAAAGTATATGTGCTTCAATATATTTATCAAATGGATTAAATGATGCAAAGAAATTTATTGATTCAATTATTATTCCATATATAGATAGAAATGAAAGCTTTTTTTGGGATTATAAAAGTAAATTACAAGAATTTGTCCAAACTACTAAACAATCTCTAGAGTATTTTGTTGTAGGAGAATCAGGGCCAGCTCATGATAGAATTTTTACAGTTGAAGTAAGAATTGATAATATGATTTATGGAAAAGGTGTTGGACACAGTAAAAAAGAAGCAGAACAAAATGCAGCAAAAGATGCGTATAACAAACGTGCTAAGTAGGTGAAAAATGTATTTAAAAAGTATTAAAGCATTAGGTTTTAAATCTTTTGCTGATAAAACAGAAATAGTAATTAACAAGGGAATAACTGGTATTGTTGGTCCAAATGGAAGCGGAAAAAGTAATATAGTTGATGCTATAAAATGGGTTTTAGGAGAACAATCAGTTAAAAATCTTCGTGGTAGTGTTGGAATGAGTGATGTTATTTTCACTGGAAGTAAATCTAGAGAAGCGCATACTAGAGCATCAGTTTCTTTAATTTTTGATAATTCAGATCATTATTTAAATAGTGATTTTGATGAAATAGAAATTAAAAGAGTAGTATATAAAGCCGGAGAAAATGAATATTACATAAATAATTCAAAAGTAAGACTTAAAGATATAACAGATTTATTTATTGATACAGGTGCTGGAAAAGAATCATTTAATATAATTGGTCAAGGTCAGATTGCAGATATTGTTTCCTCTAGGCCTGAAGAAAGACGAAGTATATTTGAAGAGGCAGCTGGTGTTTTAAAATATAAAAAGAGAAAAGAAGAATCGTTACGTAAACTAGATAAAACAAATGAAAATTTAGAAAGAATAAAATTAATTATTAAAGAATTAGAAGTAAATATAGAACCTTTAAAAAGTCAAAGTGAAATAGCTTTAAAATATAAATTTTTTAAGGAAGAATTACAAAATATTGAAATAGCTTTAGTGTCAAAGGATATATACGCTTTAAACGAAGAACATAATTTTTTACAGAAAGAAATAGAAATCTTAAATGAAGAAATAAATAATATAGATTCAACTAATACTGAGGATACTTCAAAAATAGAAAGATTAAGATTACAAAATATTAAAATAGATGAAGAAATATCAAAACTAAATAATAAAATAATTAATATAACTAACGAAATATCTGATTTAAATAGTAAAAAACAAGTTACATCTGAAAGAAAAAAATATGAAGTAGATGATATAAAATTACAAAATAATATTATTTCTTTAAAAGAACAAGAATTGTCTTTAAAGAAAATAGTTGCAGGATTAGATAAAGATATTTCTAGTGTGCTGGATAATATAGAAAAAGATCAAGAAAAATCAAAATTATTAACTGATGATTACATAGTAATAAAAGAAAAAAAAGATTCTTTGTATAGAAATATTAATGATTCAGAAAAAGAAAAACTAACTATACAAAATAAAATAAATATTATAGAAAACAATTTGCTGAATGATAATAGTGTTCCGTATTCTGTTAAAAGTGTTTTAAATAATCCAAGATTAGAAGGAATTCATAATTCATTAGGAAAATTAATTGATACCACTATGGATTATTCTTTAGCAATAGATACTGCATTAGGTTATATGTCTAATGTAATAATCGTAGATAATGAAGTTTGTGCTAAAAATGCAATAAATTATTTAAAAGATAATAAATTAGGAAGAGCTACTTTTTTTCCTCTTAATGTTATTAAACCTAAAGGTATTGAAGATAATTTAATAGAAAGATTAAAAAGTATTAATGGCTTCGTAGATATAGCTTCTAATTTAGTTAATTTTGAAAATAAATATAGAAATATAATAACTAATCAATTAGGTAATGTTATAGTGGCAAAAGATTTAGATTCAGTAAATATTATTGGAAAAATAATAGAATATAAGTATAGAATAGTGTCATTAGATGGAGAAATATTACATACTGGTGGTTCTGTAACTGGAGGAGCATTAAAAAACAATTCTTCTATAATTAGTCAAAAGAATGAATTAGAATTTTTAAACAAAGAATTAAATAATATTGAAAAGGATATAAAGGATAATAGTATAAAATTAAATAATATATCCGAAGAATTCTCTATTATTGAGAAAGATTTATTATTGACTAATACAGAAATAATAAATAAAAAAGAAATATTAAATTCTAAGAAAGTATCTCTTAACTCTTTTGAATTAGAATTAAATAATATAACTAGTGAATTAAAAGGAACAAAAGATGTTAAAGAAAATAATTTAGATAAAGAATTACTTGATATAATGGATAACTTATCAAAGAAAGAAATAGAGAAAGAATTATTAATAAAAGATTTAGAAAATATAAAAAATGATAAATATTCTATTAATGAAGAAATCAATTTAGTAGAAAAAAATTATAGGGAATTTAATTCTATTTATAATAAAAAACAAAATATATTAAAAGATAATGAAATTAAGATTAATAGAGTTGATATAAAGTTAGATAATTTACTATTAATGTTAAACGAACAATATAATATTACATACGAAAGAGCAAAAGAAGACTATATACTTGATATGGACGAAAAAGAAGCAAGAAGTAAACTAAATAATCTTAAATATGAAATAAAAATTCTTGGTGAAGTAAATCTTGGATCAATATCAGAATATGAAAGAGTAAATAAAAGATATACTTTCTTAACTAAACAAAAAGAAGATTTAGATAACTCTATAGAATCATTATTAAAAATAATAACTGAAATGGATGAAATAATGGTTAATAAGTTTTCTGAAACATTTGAATTAATTAAAAAAGAATTTGAATTAGTATTTAAAAAAATGTTTAAAGGTGGAAAAGGAATTTTAAAATTAACTTCACCAGAAAATATATTAGAAACTGGAGTTGATATAATTGCTGAACCCCCAGGAAAAAAATTAAGCACAATAGCATTATTATCTGGAGGAGAGAAAACTTTAACTGCAATTGCTTTATTATTTTCAATATTAAATGTTAAACCAGTTCCTTTTGTAGTATTAGATGAAGTTGAGGCTGCATTAGATGAAGCAAATGTAGATTTATTTGGAAAATATTTATTAGAAAAGAAACAATTAAGTCAATTTGTTATAATAACTCATAAAAAGCGTACTATGGAATATGCAGATGTTTTATATGGTATTACAATGCAAGAATCTGGTGTAAGTAAATTAGTTAGTGTTAAATTAGATAATAATTAATACTAATTGCTGATTTAGTTTAGTGGTAAAACAGATGCATGGTAAGCATCAGAGGACTGTTC
>CAYNLX010000040.1:0-7664 GCA_964398265.1 uncultured Muribaculaceae bacterium
ATATTTTCCCGCTTATGTTTTTAAAATTTTGAGACATTTTCCAAAACTATTGACAGAAAAAACTACTATTTTCAAGTAGTTTGTTTATTAGAAAGTACTATCTCAAGTTTAATTCTTTTTTCATATTCCAAATTATTTTTTAATTCATATAATTTAGTTATTATTAACGATGCTTCTTTAATATCAAATTTATCAACTTTTTGTTCTCCAATAAAAGTTCTCATACTTACACTGTCAATTTCTTTATAACATTTTACTTCTATTCCAAAAGTAATTACATTTATTATATTATTAATACACTCTATATCATTTAATTTATTATTTGAAATAAGTTCTTCAATCGTAAATAAAAATTCATTGTCACAAACAAATAATTCTATTGTAGAAGGATCATATCTATTAAAAATGTCATCAAATACTTTAAATCCTTTTAATAATTCCAAATTACCTTTTCTAATTTCATTATATATAGTATTTCTAAAACTATTTTCATTATCATCACATAAATTACTTTGATATTTCAATTCTTGAAGAATATCTTTTGCTAAATCTATGTCAAACCTTTTAACTAATTTTGAACTAATATTCTTATCAAAATACTTTCTTAATGAATAATATATATCTAAATATTTTCTTTGTTTTAATGTTAAATTATTAGAATTAATATTTACTGTTTCCATAATTTCTTTTTTGTTTTTGTGAACATAATAATACTCAATCCATCTATTAATCATTTTGCTTATAGCAATACAAGTATTATTATTTAATCTTGAGCAAAAACAATCATCATTATCATATAAGCAATACAATAAAAAATTTAAAAATTCTTTTCTAAATAAGATTTCTTTTTCTAATAGATCATTATCAATTATAATTGATGGATCATTATAAATTTTCTTTAGTATAAAAAACAAACTATCATCTTTAGTTGATAAATCACTTAACAACTTATCTAATTTTTCATTCATACAAATCCCCCAAAATTAAATAACTTAACAAATATTTTACCATAAATATTTAATTAGTAAATATATTTATTGAAGAACTTGTGCGTTATCAAACCATTCCCATTTTTCTTCAACATTAAACTTATCTGATTAAAGTAATAATATAAATTAGCTATTCATTTATTTTAGAGGCTACAAAAAAGTCTACAATTGTAGACTAATTATAAATTATCATTTGATGCTGTGCTCTAGTGCAAGCAACATAATATAAGTATTTTTCATTTTCATTATATTTATTATCTTTTTTATTGTAAACTATAACAGAATCAAATTCTAATCCCTTAGCTATGTAAGAAGGGATTATTATTAATTCTTTAATAAATTCAGTAGTATTATTATCAACCAAAGTAACACTGAAATCATCTTTTATCTTTTTATAAACATATGAAGCTTCATCATCATCTTTAGTAATTATTGCAATAGATTTATAATCTTTCTTTAATAATTTTATATCTTCACAAAGTTGTTCTTTTAAATTATCTTCCGTTCTTAATAATACTGGCTTATTATTTTCTTTTCTAATAGCACTAACATAAGAAAGATTTAATATTTTGTTTGTATACTCAATAATTTCTTCACTTGATCTATAAGTTTTAGTTAATTCTAAATATTTACTATTTCCTTTAAATAAATCTTGTAACGTTTCTAATGAAGTATATTTGTAATATGGATTAATAGTTTGATTTATATCTCCTAGAATAGTATATCCTGCTTTATTAAATATTTTACTTAATATCAAGTATTGTAATCTACTATAATCTTGAGCTTCATCTACAACTATTTGCTCTATTACTTTATCATAATCAAATCCTTCAAGAATTCCTTTTACATAAACAAATAATAAAGCATCTTCATAATTAATAGTTTTATTATTTAATAATTTATTTATTTCTACATCAGACATTTTAATTTTAGAATATTTACTTTTAAAGAATGCTGCGTATATTGCTTTTAAATCTAATTTAAGATTTAAGTTTTCTTTTAATATTTTTCTATAGACAGATATTTTTCCTCTTCCACCTTTATTATTATCATAACTTAATTTAGTAGCTATTTCTTCAATTCTATTAATAAGTGGATATTTATCATATTTTCTATGTAATAGATCATTTAATTCATCTTTAGTATAATCATACACTTTATCTAAAGTAATATCATTTAAAAATTTAGTATTTCTTACTATTTCTTCAAGATATTTATCAATATCATTTATAATTTCATCACTTTGTTTATATTTAACTAATAACGGATTACTTTCTTGATACTTATAATATCTAGCTATAAAATCTACAAAAGATTCTACTTTTTTATATTCTTTAATTTTTGTATTAAGAAATTCATTAAAAGTAGTTTGCATAGTATTTTCTTCGCCAAGTTCTGGTAATACATTGGAAATATATTCAGTAAACACTTGATTAGGAGAAAATACTAATACATTTTTTGAAGATAAATTTTTAATTTTATATAATAAGAATGCTATTCTATGAAGAGCAACTGATGTTTTTCCTGAACCAGCAATTCCTTGAACAAACAAATTTCTATCTTCAACATTTCTAATTATTTTATTTTGTTCTTGCTGAATTGTATTAACAATATTTTTCATTTTATCACTTGATTCGCTAGCTAACACTTCTTGTAACAAATCATCATCTATATTTACACTAGTATCAAATATGTTTTTTAATTTAGAATCTTCTATTTTATATTGCCTTTTTCTAATAAGTTCACCTTTAATTATTCCGCCTGGACATTCATATTGACACTTACCTAATTCATAGTCATAAAATAAACTACATATTGGGCTTCTCCAATCATATATTAAATGCTTATCATCTTTATCTTCTAAATGTGTAATTCCAATATATATGTTCTCTAATGAATTATTATCTTCGTTAAATATAATTGATCCAAAATAAGGATTATTTTTGATTTTATACAATTTCTTATAATAATTAGATTTCACTTCCAAATTATATGCTTCTTGTTCACTAGAAATCATTAATGATTGTAATTCCTTATCATCAAATTCTTCTTTACTCTCCCACATATATTTTTTAAACTCAGTAGATTTTTCTTCTTTGTGAAAAATTTCTTCCCCTAAATCATCCATCCTGTTTTTAAGAACTTCAATAGTGTGATTTAATCTTTCTTCTTCAAGATGCTTTTCTTTAACCGATAAACTAATTTTCAATTCCTCCTTCTTATTAGTATTTCACAAAATAAAAATAGCGCTTAAATAATTTTACGTGCTATTTGTTGTAAAAAACATAATTTAGAACATTATCGTTTATCTAAAGGTGTGTTCTAAAAACTCTCTAAATAAAACACTAACAAAATTAATTATATAATGTATTAATGTTGTTAGTCAATCATTTTTTTATAAATCTTAAATTTTTGCTATAATTCTTTTAAAGTATCAATATAATCTGTCATTGTTTTAGGTAATTCACAGTCAAAATGCATTTCTTTTTTTGTAATTGGATGAATAAAAGTAATACTTTTTGAATGTAAAAATTGATTAAAATTATCATTTTTTCCTTTTCCATATATAGGATCATTATGAACTGGATATCCTATATAAGAAGCATGAACTCTTATCTGATGAGTTCTACCAGTATCTAAAACAAAACTTACTAAAGTATTATTCTCAAATCTTTTTATTACTTTAAGATTACTTATTGCTTTTTTAGAATTATTTGCAGTCACCATCATTTTCTTTCTTTCAATTATATCTCTTCCTATGGGTGCATCAATAGTGGCGCTTTGATGAGGAAATACCCCATCTAAAAGAGCAATATATTCTCTTTTTACTCTTTTATATTTAAAATCATCAGCCAATATCTCATGAGCTTTATTTGTTTTTGCAACTAACATTAACCCAGAAGTATCTTTATCTAATCTATGAATAATTCCAGGACGAATTTCTCCATTAATATCGCTTAATTTATTAGTGTGAAACATTAAAGCATTAACCAATGTATCTGAATAATTACCGCTACCAGGATGAACTACCATACCACTTTTTTTATTAACAACAATAATATCTTCATCTTCATATACAATATCTAATTTAATATCTTGTGGAATAATATCCATTTCTTTTATAAAGCCATCTTTTATAGATATAATATCATCTTCTTTTAAAGAAATACTACTTTTAGTTTTATTATCATTTAATAGAATATATTCTTCATTAATCATTTTAGAAATTGTACTTCTACTTATATTTAATTCTTCGCTTAAATATTTATCAATTCTTTTTTGTTTTTCTTTTATTACTATCTTTTTCAATTTTATCTTCTCCTTTAATTATACTTACTATTAAAAGAATTACTCCTAAAACAGTACAAGAATCACTAATATTAAAAATTGGAAAACTATAATTAAATATATATATACCTATAAAATCTCTTACAAACCCTAAAAAAAGTCTATCTAATAAATTACCAATTATTCCTCCAGTTAATAATCCAAATGCAATTATATTTCTTTTATTATTTTTAAAAGTACACATATATCTATAAATAATAATAAGTGCAATAAATGTACACAAAATTAATAAAATAACTTTATTACTAAATATTCCCCAAGCAGCTCCATCATTATGTATATTAGTAATATAAAAGAAATTTTTTATTACGTAAATATTATCATTTAGTTTAATAAATGTATCAATAATACATTTAGATACTTGATCAATTATTAAAATAATAATTGAAATTATATATATTTTTTTATTCATCTGTTTCACCTAAAATAAATTATACTACATTTATAACCTATAAATCTACTAATATTACATCTTCTCCTATTTTATTTATTTGTTCATAAGAAATAGTACTATCATTACCGTTAATAGCAATATTTTTTAAAAATTTTTTATGTTCAACTACAAAATAAATAATCTTTCCAGTATTATTTTCTATTTCTGCATCAATTATTCTTCCAATTTTTTTTCCTTCTTTTGTATTAATAATATCTTTTGCTTGTAAATCCGATAATCTCAAAAATATCACCACTTATTTAATTATATTAAAAAAGACACAAAATATTGTGTCTAATTATTAATTACATACATTTCCATTACAAGTAACTGCATAGTATACATCAGGATTTTCTAAATCATCTTTTAAATTCCAATCATTATCTAGTACTAAACCATCAAGTGAAGATCTACCAACAAAATTAATTGTTGTCATGTTAGCATTTCCTTTAAAAGCAGAATCTCCAATTGAAGTAACATTTAATGGAATATCAACTACTCCTGATAAATTACATACTCCAAAAGCCATAAATTCTATTGATTGTAAAGTATTACCAAAAGTAATGCTAGTTAAATTTGGATTAGATGCAAAAGCATATCCTTTAATTTCCTCTACATCATTAGGTATTACTATATTACCAGTAACATTGTTATACAAAAATGACATTTCTCCAATTGATATTAAACTTGAAGGAAGATTTACACTTGTATTGGATAAGTCTCCCATAAATGCTCCTCCACTTAATAAGCTTCCACCTACTAAAGCAATTCCTTCAGAAATTTTAACAGATTTTATTCTTGCGTAATTATCATTATTTATTGTATCGTCAGTTCCTCCTTGTAATAATGAAGAATCTAATATTTTTACATAATGTTTAACACCTTCGTCAACGATAACGTTTGGTATAGTGATATCATATGCAATATTATTTGCTCCTAAAGCTGCGGCATTAGCTAGGCTTGCAGCAGTTTTATATTTAAATGACATATTTAAATCAGTCCAATAATTTTGAGTAGCTACAACATTTTGAGAATTTGATAAATCTCCTTTAAATGAAGTAAGAATTGTTCCATTTTCGCTATCAGTATAATTCCAATCTGATACAGATCCTAAAACTGCTTCAAATAATTTTACATTTCCAACTTTAATAGTACCAGTAAATTGTTTACCTTGTTGATAATCTTGATTATTATTATATACTACAGGTGTAACACCTGAAGCAGATACCACTCTACCAGAATTATTAGTTTTATCCCCTAAATAATTAAAAGAAAGTATAACTGCTAATTTTTTTGTTTCACCTGGATTAATTACAATATCAGATACTATTAAATTTCCATTTGCAACATTATATAAAGGTCTTTCTACTATACTAAGTGAAGAAACTTCGGTAAGATTATCCAAATCATCTATAGTATTTATTGTACCAGTATATTCATATACATTAGTATTAAAATCATCTCTTACATCAGTACAATTTGCACTACCTTGAATACATGCTGTTTGTGATGTTAAATTTGCATATCCTACTATTGTATTTGTTGTAATAGTGTCCCACATTACATCAAATGATTGTGTTACACTACCATTATTGGTTACAGATAGTAAAACCAAACCATACCATTCATCGACCAAGTTATCTGTTCCGTTAAAATTAATTTTATTTCCATGTGTGTATGTAATTCCTAAATTTGCTGTTTTCATATTTAGCGTTTGTTGCGTTCCACTACTTGTTGCAGTTGCTGTAAAGTATGCATATGTTGCTCCTACTGTTAACAATAATACTACTGCAAAAGCTATTATTGCTATAATTATTTTTTTGTCTTTCATTTTGTTTACTCCTTCTACAATATGTTTATTATAATATATTTCATCATTAATATCTAGGTTAAATTTTTTTTATTTTACACTTTTATTTTATAATTCTTTTTAAACTTAATATAGCATTTTTCTCTATTCTTGATACTTGTGCTTGACTAATTCCAATTTCACTAGCTATTTCACTTTGTGTTTTTCCTACTAAAAATCTACTTACTAATATATTTTTTTCTTTTTCTTTTATTGTATTTAATGCTTTTCTTAAAGAGATTAACATATCTTTGTCTTTATATTCGCCTTCTTTTTTTGTTAATTGATCTAATAAATAAATTGTATCTCCTCCATCATTAAATACAGGTTCAAATATACTCACAGTTTCTTTTAATGAATCTAAAGCATAAGATATTTCATATTCTTCTATTTCTAAAGATTTAGCTATTGATTCATTTGAAGGCTCCGCTCCATATTTAGATAAATAATCATCTTTAAATCTCATTATCGAATATGCTAAGTCTTTAGTGCTTCTGCTTACTCTAACTGGAGAATTATCTCTTATATATCTTTTTATTTCTCCTAAAATAAGCGGAACTGCATAAGTACTTAATCTTAAATTATAAGATAAGTCAAAATTATCTATTGCTTTTATCAAACCTATTACCCCTATTTGAAATAAATCATCCATATTATGATTTTTATTATTAAAACTTCTTAAAATACTTAAAACTAATTTTAAATTCCCATTTATTAATTCTTCTTTAGCATTTAAATCTCCATTTTTATATTTAATAAATAATTCAGTCATTTCATCATTTTTTAATACTTTAATTTCTGATGTGTTTATACCAGTTATTTCTACTTTACTTAAAGACATATGATCACCTAATATTATAATGAATAAAAATAAAGAATTTTATTCAAAAAAAAACACCTAAGTGTTTTTAATAATTTGGTTCTTTAGTTAAATGACAGTCTCCTTCAAAACCATTTTCATATCCTGCAGGTTTATATCCATCTGGACATCCAATTCCATTCCAAACATCGTCTCCTTCACCACCGCTCAAATTAATAGCATCTA
>CAYNLX010000041.1:0-7443 GCA_964398265.1 uncultured Muribaculaceae bacterium
CCTCTGGTGTATCTGTTGTAACGCCAGTTGCAGTGCAGAGTAGCTATGTATGGAAGGGATAACCGCTGAAAGCATCTAAGCGGGAAGCCTCCTCCAAGATGAATTTTCCCATTTTTTATAAAGTAAGATCCCTTGTAGACTACAAGGTTGATAGGCTAGAGGTGGAAGCGTAGCAATACGTTGAGCTGACTAGTACTAATAGATCGAGGATTTAATCCCAAAATTTTAATTTGATGTAATGCATTATCTTGTTTTTAAAGGACAAAATCCTTAATTGGTGACGATAGCCTAGTGGACACACCCGTTCCCATCTCGAACACGGAAGTTAAGCACTAGTACGGCGAAAATAGTGTAAGCGAAGATAGCAAGTTGCCAATTTTTTTTTGCAATAAAATATTAAATTTTTGTAAATAAATAGTAAAAAATCATTTTTATTTTTTAATAAATGATTTTTTTATGTTATTATTGTTTTAGAAGAGCATAATAGTAATGAGGTGTATTGGTTTGGAAAAAGAAATAATTATTAACACTAAATCTAATAATCTTGGTTTTGAAATAGAGAAAGCTATAAATGAATACGATGTTGAATTGGGTTGGGAAATATCTTTACCTAAATTAGATCAAAAAAATAATAGATTAATTATAACTGCTTCGACCAAAGAAGAAAGAAATGATAGACATTTTTTTGCAAGTTTTACATCTACAACATTAAGTGAAATAGAAAAAAGATTTAAAAAGTTATTTAGAGAAGAAGATAATTTTATAATAGATTCCATATTAGAAATTGGACCGATAGACTCTAATGGATGTAGAAATGTTCTTGTATCTGTGAGTACACCGTATATTTTTATTAATAATATGTCAAGTATAAAAAAATAAGTTGTAATGCTTATTTTTTTTTACTATAATAATTCTAGGTGATTAGAATGGATTACAAATATACTTCAAGAAGTGAACAAGACACTATGGAATTAGCACAAAATATAGAATCAGAAAAATTTCCTAATATGATTATTTGTCTTGATGGAGAATTAGGTAGTGGTAAAACTGTTTTTGTAAAAGGATTTGCACAAGCTTTAGGAATAGAGGAAACTATAACAAGCCCTACATTCAATTTGGTTAAAGAATATAATTCTGGAGAATTACCTTTATATCATATGGATGTTTATAGATTAAAAGATTCTTGTGAAGCTTTTGGTTTTGACGATTATTTTAACAAAGAAGCTGTTTCAATAATAGAATGGTCAGATTTAATATGTAATTGTTTGCCAGAAGAAAGACTAGAAATTAAATTTAAAATTATAGATGAAAATACAAGAATATTAATTCTAACTCCATATGGAAAACAATATGAGGATTTAGTTTCAATGGTAATTTAAGCGAATAATATTCGCTTTTTTATTTATTTTTTAGTATAATAACAAAGATGGAAGTGATTTATGTATTCATTATTTATTGATACTCATTACAAAGAAGTAGTAATCGTTTTATTTAAAAATGGAGTTTATATTGATAAAAGAAATAAAGAATCTATTCAACATAGCGTTTTTGTTATGCCATTAATAAATGAGATATTAATTAATAATAGTATTACTATTAATAACATAAATGAAATAATAGTGGTTAATGGTCCTGGAAGTTTTACTGGAGTTCGTATAGGTGTAACAATAGCTAAAGTATTAGCTTACACTTTAAAATGTGATATAAAAAGTATTGATTCTTTGTTAATACAAGAAATTAGTTCTAAGGATAACGATAATATTATGGTTGTTCAAGATCAAAATGGATATTATTATGGACATTTTAAAAATAAAGAATTAATTGAAGATTATAAATATCTTAAAAAAAATGAATTTATTGAATATATAAATAATAATAATTTAAATAATCTAATTAAAAATGAGATAATAATTGATTATAATTTAGTATATAATTATTTAAAAAATAAAAAAGTAGAAAATGTACATAAGGTTAATCCACTGTATATTAAAAATATTGAGGTATAAATGGTAAGAAAAGCAAAAAATGAAGATGTAGATAGTATTAAACAGTTAGGTTTATTAGTTAACAAAAAGTTCAATACTTTGTTTAACATTGATTCATTGCTAAACGAAAGTATTTCAACTATTTATGTATATGAAAAAGATAAAAAAGTTATAGGATTTTTACATATCACTAAATTATATGAGACAATTGATATTATTAACATTGTAGTTGATCCGTTATTTAGAAGACAGGGAATTGCTAGTAATTTATTAGATTATTTAATGAGCGAAATTGAAGAAATTATCGAGTTAATAACTTTAGAAGTTGCAACAAAAAATGAAGCTGCAATCAATTTATATAAAAAATTTGGCTTTGAAATAATTAATAAGAGAAATCACTATTATAAAAATGATGATGCATATTTAATGGGAAAGAAGATAGAATATGAAAAATGATGTATATATATTATCAATAGAATCTTCATGTGATGAAACGAGTATGGCCATTATTAAAAATGGTAAAGACGTAATTGCTCATACAGTATTAACTCAAATGGATACTCACGCTAATTATGGAGGAGTAGTGCCTGAAATAGCATCAAGGATGCACACAGAAAGTATAACAATGGTATTGGAAGATTTATGGAAACAAACAAAATTAAAACCAGATGATATAAATGCCATTGCTGTAACTTATGGCCCGGGATTGACAGGAAGTTTGTTAATAGGAGTAGAAACAGCAAAAGTTTTATCAATGGTATATAATAAACCACTGATAAAAGTTAATCATATGGCTGGTCATATTTATGCAAACAAAATAGAAAATGATTTGAAGTTTCCCTTACTTGCTTTAGTGGTAAGTGGTGGACATACTGACTTAATTATAATGAATAATGATTACGATTTTAAAATCTTGGGAAGAACATTAGATGATGCCATTGGAGAGACTTTTGATAAAGTGGCAAGAGTGTTAGATTTAAAATATCCAGGTGGACCAAATATAGAAAAATTAGCTAGTACTGGAGAATCAACCTATAAATTACCAATTTCTATGAATGATGATTCTTATGATTTTAGTTATAGCGGTTTAAAAAGTAGCATAATTAATTTAGTTCATAATGAAATTCAAAGAGGAAATGTAATAAATAAAAATAATTTAGCTTGCAGTTTTCAGGAATGTGCTGTAAATCAATTAACTAGAAAAGTTGAAAAGGCTCTTAAAGAATATAAGTTGAATAATATGATTATTGCTGGAGGAGTATCTGCTAATAAATACTTAAAAAAAGAAATGCAAAAAATATGTGATAAATATGATGTAACTTTATCAGTACCAAGCATTAAATATTGTACAGATAATGCTGCAATGATTGGATGCGCTGCATACCCATTATATTTAAAAAATAATTTTGTTTCATTAGATCTTAATGCATGTTGTAATGAAGAATTATATTAATTGTAAAAAAATGCTTTATATAGTAAGATAATATTAGGGATGATAAAATGAAAAAAGTTTTAATTTATTTTGTATCAATTTTAATTTTAATAGTAATAGGTGTTACTGTTTCTTTTGCTTATTATTCTTTAAGAGTGAGCGGAAATCCTTCGGGAATTAGTGTATCTGCTGGTAAGTTAAAAATATATTACAATACAACACAATATATAAATACAACTACTGCATCCCCAATATTGGCGGCAAATGTAAGTTCTGAAGCAAGTAAATTATTTTTTAATATTACTAACAGTACTTCAAGTTCATTAAATTTTAAAGCAAAAGCTTCAGAATTTGAAATTGATTCTGAGTTAGTTAATTCTTCTTTTAAATGGAAAATAGACCAATGTTCAGGAGTATCTGATACAGCATGTACAACTTCAGTAACATCAGGTACTTTTGAATTAGCTTCAGGTAATACATTTTATTTTACAGGAAATAATTCTTATCCAGTATCATCAAATACAACACAGTATTATGTTTTAAGAATATGGTTAGAGGATAACGGTGGAGATCAGACTTATATGATGGGAAAATATATGACTGGGAAATTGTTATTATATTATTAATTTGAGACTAAGTCTCTTTTTTTATGAATTTTATTATGATATAATATTTTAATAAAGAGGAAGATAAGTATGAAAAAAATATTAATAACTGGGGGAGCAGGGAATTTAGGCATAGAAATATTAAAACAATTATTAAAAATAAATAAGTATGAAATTACTGCATTAGATTTGAAATCTATTAAATCATCAAAAAGACTTAAACCTTTTTCGAAAAAAATTAATATAATATACGGCGATATTAATGATGATTTTTTGATAAATGCTTTAATAAAAGAACAAGATATCGTAATACATTTGGCAGCAGTATTACCCCCGCTTGCAAATTATAAAGTAGAATTAACATCAATGATAAATGTGGATGGTCTTGTTAATGTTGTAAATGCAATTAATAACAATGGTAATAAAACATTTTTATTATATGCTTCGTCAATATGTGTTTATGAACACAAAGATAATAATAGTAAAATAAATATTAATACTAATTTAACAAATGATATAGATAATTATTATGCAAGTTCAAAAATATCAGCAGAAAAAGTAATTGAAAAATATTTAAAGAATTATTCTATATTTAGATTTTGTCCTATAATGGGAAGTAAAAACATAGATTCGATGATGTATGATATACCTTTAAATTCAAACTTGGAGATAATCACTTTAAAAAATGCCGCAACTGCTATAATTAATTCTTTAGATTTTCAAAAAGATATTAACACAAAGATATTTAATGTAGGTGGAGGAAAAAAATGTCAAACTACTTACAAAGAATTCTTAAGAGAGTATTTAAGTATTAGAGGAATTTCCTATTCAATAATAAGATCATTTCTAATTGAAGATAGAAACTACTATTGCGGTTATTATTCGGATACTAGTAAATTAAATAAAATAATTAATTACCAAACAGATGATTTAGAAGAATATTATCGAAGACTTAAAAAGTCAAATGGAAAAAAAAGAATTATTAATAGGTTATTGGGGTATCCATTTAAATTTTTTATAAAGGTATCTAATGAAAAGAAATAAATTAATTACAATTATTTTATGTTCATTTTTAGTTTTGTTAGTATTTTTAGTTAAAAGCAAAAGTATAATAGAAATAGATAATAGAATTTTAGAATTATTGTCTAGCATAAGAAATAACGGAATAACTAAATTTTTGGAGATTTATACTGATTTTATTGTTTATGAAATGATTCTAGTTATTTTAATCATATTATTATCTATTAGATTTAATTATATTATTAAAATTGCACTTATTATTAATTCTATTGGAGTTGGAATATTAAATATTGGAATAAAAACATTATTTAAAGTATCTAGGCCATTAACTTTTATGATAATAAAAGCAGATGGATATAGTTTTCCAAGCGGTCATTCAGTAGTAGCGGCAAGTTTTTATTTATTAATAATGTATATTGTATATAAAAATATTGACAAAAAGTATTTAAAGTATAGTATAATAATATTCTTATTGATTATTATATTATCTGTTGGCTTTTCTAGAATGTATTTAGGAGTTCATTATCTAAGCGATGTTCTAGCAAGTTATTTAATAGGATTATTAATATCATTATTTGAAATTAGATTTATAAGGGAGTGGAAATATGGGAAGAGCATACGAAGTAAGAAAGGCTAGTATACAAAAAACTGGCGCAATTAAAGCAAAAACATATTCTTTATTTGCAAAAGAAATTTATGAAGCAGCTAAAAATGGTATTCCAGAGATTGATAGTAATATAACATTAAAAAGAATAGTGGATAAAGCAAAAAAAAATCAAGTGCCAGCTGATATAATTGATAGAGCTATAGAAAAAGCAAAAGGTGCTGGAATTGATTCTTATGAAACAATTATTTATGAAGGATTTGGGCCAGGAACATCTACTTTAATGATAAAATGTTTGACTGACAACGTTAATAGAACAATTAGCCTTATAAGAGCTGCATTTAATAAAGCAAAAAGTAAATTAGGGGTGCCAAATTGTGTATCCTATAATTATTCTAATATAGGTATTATTAGTTTTAAATATGATAATGATGAAGAAGTATTGGAATTATTATTAAATGATGGGATAGATATTGTTGATTTTGAAACTGATAATAAGGAAATTATAATTAGTTGTCATCCACAAGATTTTCATAAGGTAAAAGATACTTTAGAGAAAAATATTAAAAACATTGAATATAATTTTGATGAAATAGGATGGTATCCTAATGAAAAAGTATCATTAACTTCTGAAGAACTAGAAGTATTTAATAGACTATATGATATGCTAGATGATATTGAAGATGTTGCAAATATTTATCATAATGTTAATTTATAAAAAAAGGAAAGAGTTCTTTCCTTTTTTTTATAGTAACTTTAATTGTGATAATTCTTTTCTTAAAGCAATAGAATTTTCTTCTTCTATTTCAGTAAGAGGAAGTCTTGGTATGCCAACATCCATTCCTAAAATATTCATTGCTTCTTTAATTGGTATTGGATTGACTTCAGAAAATAATAATTTAATTAATTTATAATATTTCAGTTGTTCTTTTCTAGATTCTTCTATGTTTTTATCAAAAAAGCTTTCACAAATATTATGAGTTTCATTAGGAAGAATATTTGCTAAAACTGAGATTACTCCGTTTCCTCCACATGATAGTGTCGGAAGTATTATATCATCATTTCCAGAATATATTGCAAATTCCTTTGAGACTTTTGTTCTAATTTCAAGAACTTTAGAGATATTATTATCTGCTTCTTTAATTCCTATTATTTTTGGTACTTTTGATAGTTCAGCTATAGAATCAACACTTATATTAAAACCTGTTCTAGATGGAACATTATATATAATTAAAGGGATATCTGATTCTGAAACTATTTTTTTAAAATGTTCTACCGATCCCTTCTGAGTACATTTATTATAAAATGGAGTAACCGAAAGTACAGCATCTGCACCACATTCTTTTGCATATAATGATAATTCTATTGCTCTTTTTGTATTGTTAGAGCCTGTTCCCGCTATTAAAGGAACTCTTTTGTTAATAACTTTTGAACCTGTATAAAATATTTTTTGTTTTTCTCCATCGCTTAATGTTGGAGATTCTCCAGTTGTGCCGCATAAAATAATTGCATCAGTACTATTATTAATTTGATAATCAATTAGTTCCTTCAGTTTTTTATAATTTACGTTTCCATCTTTTTCAAATGGAGTAACTAAAGCTACACCAGTATTTTTAAATAACATTTTTCCACCTCAATACTATTATATAATAAATATTTTTAAATAGAAATACTGGTAAAATTATTTAAAAAAATAATAGTAAAACTATTTTTACATAAAACGATAAAAAGTAATTCTATTTTGTTAAGATTTTTTGAAAATGTTACATTTTGATTATAAGATAGATAAGCAATAAA
>CAYNLX010000042.1:0-7164 GCA_964398265.1 uncultured Muribaculaceae bacterium
TTAATTTTTCAAGTATTTCATTAATAATAGAGTCTTCGATTTTTTCTCCATCATCATAATACTTTGTACAAGCTTCAGTAGTAATTGTAAATCCTCTTGGAACTGGTAAACCAATATTAGTCATTTCAGCTAAATTAGCACCTTTCCCTCCAAGGAGATTTCTCATATCTTTATTACCTTCACTAAATAAATAAACATATTTTGGCATTATATTCCTCCTCTTTTTTATATACCTTTAATATTATATCATGTCATAAAAAAAACTTGACATAATATGCAAGCTTTTTACATAAATTTTACAGTTTTATTCTTTTCTTGGATGAGCTTTTAAATACTCGCTTTTCAATCTATCATTACTAACATGAGTATAAATTCCAGTTGTTGATAAACTAGAATGACCTAATAATTCCTGTACTGTTTTTAAATCTGCCCCTTCATTAAGCAAATGAGTGGCAAATGTATGTCTTAAAGTATGCGGAGAAATTTTATGCTTCAAAGAAGTTTTTTTTATACTTCTTGTTACTATATCTCTAACACCTCTATCTGTTAAATTACCTCCTAATTTATTTAAAAATAAATAATCACTATTATTAATGTTTAATTGATTTCTATATTCTTTATTATATAATAACAAAACATCTAAAGCATATTCTCCAAAATAAACTATTCTTTCTTTATTACCTTTTCCTAATACTTTTATTGTTCTATTTGAATAATCTATATCTTCATTTTTAATATTAACTAATTCACTTACCCTTACACCAGTAGCATATAATAATTCAAATATCAATCTATTCCTTACTTCCAATTTATTATTCATATTAAAACTATCAAATAAAAGTTCTAATTCATTATAATATAAAAAATTAGGTAATCTTTTTTCTTTTTTTGGGCTTTTTATTTCCAAAAAAATATTTTTATTAATTATCTTTTTTTCTAGTAAATAATTATAAAATACCCTTAATGCACTTATATGTCTACTTATTGAAGAATTTTTCATATTAATTTCATTTAAATATTTTAAATATTCCCTAATTATTTCTTTATTTAAACTTAAATAATTAATATTTCTTTCTTTTAAATATTCTAAAAAAGATATTATATCATCAGTATAATTTAGTACAGTATAATCAGAGTAATTACAAATGGTAGTTAAATAATTTTTATATTCTTGTAAATATTCCATAATATTACCTCATATATATTAACATAAAAAAATCAATGTTTACTTAAACCATCTTCTTTTAAATCATCCAATTCTTGTTGATGTTCTAACTCTTCTAAATAAGGAAATGATTTTAATTGTGCAGTTCTAAACTCCTCACGAATTCTTTTGTCTTCTACAACAGCATCTAATAATATTTTCATTATTAATTCTTGTCTATTTAGTTCTTTTCCTATAGAAACAAATCGTTTATTTTTATTTTCTGTCTTTTCTCTTCTTTCTTCTTCTTTCATATCCCAAATTGATTCGCTTGGTCCACCATCTAATGTATCTTTATTCATATAATACCTCCATATTGTTTTCTCATACAAATAGTATATAATAAATAAATAAAAAAAAGAAGAGTTTATTTTTCTTCTCCACAATTAATACATTTCTTTTTATTATTTTTTTCCACTATCAAACCACCACAACTATTACAAATTTCATTAGTAGGCTTATCCCAAGTTGCAAAATCACATTTTGGATAATTATTACATCCATAAAACTCTTTCCCTTTTCTTGTTCTTTTTGTAACAATTTTTCCATTACATTTAGGACAATTAATATCAAATTCTTCTTTTTTTTCTTCTTTTTTTATATATTTACATTTAGGAAAATTTGAACAAGCAACGAATTCTCCATATCTTCCTTTACGAATTACTAATGGATGTTCACATTCAGGACAATTTTCTCCAGTTTCTACTAATTGCTTTTTTTCCATTCCATCAAAAGCTTTATTTACTAAAGGTTCAAAAATAAAATAAAACTTCTTTAAAACTTCACTTGAAATAAATTTTGCATCTGCTATCTCATCAAGTTCTTTTTCCATTTCAGCAGTATATTTAACATTAATAATATCACTAAAATATTCTTGTAATTTGTCTGTTGTTTCAATACCAATTTCCGTTGGATAAAACTTTTTTTCTTTAATAATAACATAAGCTCTATCTTTTAATGTTTCCATTGTTTTTGAATAAGTACTTGGTCTTCCTATACCAAGTTTCTCCATTTCTTTAATTAAAGATGCTTCTGTATATCTTGAAACAGGTTTAGTGAAATGTTGATCTTTTTCAATTTTATCACTAATTAATATTTTAGTTTTATTTGAAGTCAAATCAGGCAAAATCTGATCTTCATTTTTTTCATAAGCACTATATACTTTTAAATAACCGTCAAATATTAAAACACTTCCTGTTGCTTTAAAAATATATCCATTATTTTCTAGTGAAATACTAGTTGATTTATATTTTGCTTCCGCCATTAATGACGCTAATGTTCTATAGTATATTAAACAATATAATTTGTATTCATCTGGGCTTAAATATTTTTTAATACTTTCAGGTGTACGTTCAATATTAGTAGGCCTAATTCCTTCATGTGCATCTTGAGTATTACTGGTTTCTTTAATTTTTTTTATATGTCCAACATAGTTTTTTCCATAATTATTTTCTATATAATTAAAAGTATCATTAATAAAAACAGATGATAATCTTACAGAATCAGTTCTCATATAAGTAATTAAACCAATTGATTCTGAATTTATTTCTGTTCCTTCATATAATTTTTGTGCTATTCTCATGGTTTTTGAGGAACCAAAATTTAATTTATTTGAAGCAACTTGTTGTAATGTTGAAGTTTTAAATGGATAATTACTAGATTTGTTTTTATCCATTGATTTAATATCATCTATATTAAATGATTTAGATAAACTATCAATAACTTCGTTAGCTTCTTTTTCATTCTTTAATTCAATTTTCTTTCCATGATATTTCTCTAATGATGCATTAAATTCATCAAAGAAAGCTTCGATAGTCCAATACTCTTCTTCTTTAAAATTTTCTATTTCTCTTTCTCTATCAACTATTAATTTTAAAGCAACACTTTGAACTCTACCAGCACTTTTTCCTCCAGTTTTAGATTGCATTAATTTAGATAATCTAAATCCTATTATTCTGTCTAATATCCTACGAGTTTCTTGAGATTTAACTAAATTCATATCTATTTTTCTAGGATTTTTAAAAGCATCTATAATAACATCTTTAGTAATTTCATTAAAAACTACTCTATCATATTTATCATCATTTATACCAAGAACATCAAATAAATGCCAACTTATTGCTTCTCCTTCGCGGTCTGGATCTGTAGCAAGTAAAATTTTATCTGAAGATTTAGCTTCCTTTTTTAAATCATTTATTATTTTAGCTTTTCCTTTAATTGCAACATAGTTTGGTGTAAAATCATTTTCAATATCTACTCCAAGACCATATTTACCAGATGTTGCTAAATCCCTTACATGTCCTTTACTAGAAACTACTTTATAATCATTTCCTAAATATTTTTCTATAGTTTTGATTTTACTAGGTGATTCCACTATAACAAGCTTTTTCATATGGTCATCCTTTCGATTAATATAATTTATTCTTCTACATCTGAAGTAGAAGTATTAATTAAATATTTTTTTGTTTCTTTTTCTAAATAATTAAAATAATTATATCTTATAGAATTATTAGACATTCCAATCATAGTATTAATATTTTTATTTATAGAAATTATTTCTTCATCAGTATAAACTTCGTTTGATGACTGATAATTAATTTTTCCATCATTTGCATTGTAATAAGCTATTTCATTCTGCCAAGAACCATCTGCAAAAACAGCTATGCTTTGATAATCATCACTAAAAACATCAGTTCCAAAATATAATCTAGGATCATAATCTAAATTAAATAGATTAGCTAATGTAGGCAATAAATTAATATATGTTGTATATTGAGTAAATTTTTTAGTTTCAATATCTGGATTATATATTATTAATGGAGTTCTATCTTTATCTTTATTTTCACTTATATCATAACTTAGTATTGATTGAACTTGACTATCAGATAGTCCATATGGATAATGGTCCGCTAATAAAACAATAACAGTATCATCCAATTTTCCTGATTCTTCTAATTGATTATATAATATTTCTAATCCTAAATCTAATTCTTTTAACTTTGATAAATATCTTTTAACAGTTAAAGAAACATCTAAATCTTTAAATAAATCTAAATTTTTATTTCCATATGTACTAGCTACTCCATAAGGCCTATGAGATGTTACAGTAGTTAAATAAGACATAAAATGATCTTTATTTATAAATTCTGGTACTGCTTTAGTAAATAATTCTGTATCACTTGGCCACTCTTGATATAAAGAATCATATACTATACCCAATGATGATGCATTAGAATATTTACTACTTCCCATATTTATATGAATTATATTTCTAGAATAATAGGCATCTATATAATCATGATAAGATGACGTATAATATCCTTTATTGTTAAATAAATTAAAAATAGCAGCTGGATAAGTATTATATTTATATGTATTTGCAGTACAGCTATTATTAATTGTATATAAACTTGTCATTGAAGACATTTCATTATTACCTGTTGCACAACTATTTCTTGGAGAAAAATTATTTGAAAAGCTCCAACCTTCATTATAAAACTTTGC
This sequence comes from uncultured Muribaculaceae bacterium, assembly GCA_964398265.1. GTDB lineage: Bacteria > Bacillota_I > Bacilli_A > RF39 > UBA660 > CAYNLX01. The sequence goes on from CAYNLX010000042.1 coordinate 4,709, forward strand.
TATAGTAGGAAAATATTCCGGATATTCTATAAAAGCATCATTAACTGATTCCATTAATACAATAATTAGATTTTTTCCTTCAAATAAACCAGTATATTCATTTTTTACGGTTATATCTTTGCTAATAAAATAATTATTTAAGTTGTTATATTTACTATTTGTTTCATTTTCGATTATTTTAATCCATGCTGAATCATCAATGACTCTAGTATTATCGCTTGTTTCTTTATTAGTATTATCTGAATAATGATATCCTCCAGCATATGCAGTAGGAGAACTAAACATACTTTTTAAATCTAAAAAGCAAAATCCATTAATTCCAAATTGATTTACAGCAACATTTTGTATTTCAGTATATTTAAATAGTTCTTTATTACTCATAATTTGAAATTTGTTTTGCATAAAATTTACAATTAATGTTAAATAAAATATGAAGCATAAAACTAATATTGTAACAATACTAATGATTCTTGGTAATTGATTTATTAATTTTTCTTTTTTAGACATTTTCTTATAATGTTCCTTATCTGCTTTTACATAATTTTCTATTTTTTTAGGGATAAGGATATAATAAAGAATAATAGCTACTAAAGGAATTAACACTAAATAAAAGCTTTTACTAAAGCTTGAAATAAAATCCCCAATATAGTCTAAAACTTTACCAGCTTGACTAGAAGAATTTACACTCATATATGTACCAATATATGTATAAAATCCTAATTGAAAAAATGAATAAATGCTTACAAAAGCACAATAAATAATAATTAACCATTTATTAATTTTTTCTAAAATAAAACTAAGTATAAGACTTATTATTAAGCTAACAATATTGCAATAAATAAAAATTCTAATTAATGCCCAGCCAAAAAAACTACCACCATTTACTAATCTAAAAATTATTTCTGTAATAAACATATATAATATTATAATTACATAATTTTTAAGTATTTTATTTGACAATTCTTTTCTCATTATTATCACCGCTACACTTAATTAAATCACATATCGGCCTAAAAGTAAATCTATAATTATCTAGCACTCCATTTTTCTTTACGGATTCTATGTGTGCTTTTGTAGGATATCCTTTATGTTTTGCAAAGCCATACATGGGATACTTTTTATCTAATTCATACATCATTGAATCTCTTGTAACTTTTGCAATAACACTAGCGGCAGCTATATTTAAACTTAATGCATCACCATGAATTATTCCAAGATTAGGAATGTTTATATCTAATTTAATTGCATCTATTAAAATATAATCCGGTTTAATGCTACATTTTTCTATTGCTTTTTTCATCGCTAATTTACTAGCTTCTAAAATATTTATTTTATCAATTACCTCTGCAGACACAATTCCAATACCTATACCAATTGCATCTTTATTAATAATATCATAATATAAATTTCTTTTCTTTTCACTAAGTTTCTTAGAATCTGTTAATCCTTCTAATTTATAATTTTTAGGAAGAATAACACAAGCGGCAACAACAGGTCCTACTAATGGTCCTCTTCCAACTTCATCTACACCAGCAATTAAATTATATCCATTTTGATATAATTCTTTTTCATACTTCAGTAAATCTATCAAATGTAATACCTCTAATCTTTTCATTTTTAATTTCATTTATAATATAATTAGTAACTTTATCAATATCTACTTCATTATTTTTATATGCCCCAATTTTTTTTGCTATTATTTCATAATCTTTCATAATATCATCACTTAACTCTTTGATATTAAATCTATCAAATAATATTTGTTTATAATTACTATTTAATTTATTTAAAATATGAATTGCAACAGTATCATTATTAATTACTGATTCTTTAACCGCAGTCATACTACATAAATTTAAAGCTAATTCTTCATTATCAAATTTTGGCCACAAAATACCAGGAGTATCTAATAAAAGAATATTAGTATTAGTTTTAATCCATGAAAGAACCTTAGTAACACCAGGTTTATTCTCAACGTTACAAGCTTTTCTAGATGCCATCTTATTTATTAAAGTGCTTTTGCCAACATTAGGAACACCCACTACTAATACTCTAATTTGATTTGCAAGTAATCCTTTACTTTCTTTTTTAATATTATTATCTTTCATAACTTCATTAGTTAAATCATATAACTTTTTATAATCCAAATTATTATTAGAATTAAATAATAATACATTATATCCAAGTCCTTCATAATAACTAACCCATTTTTTTGTTTCGTATAAATCACATAAATCACATTTAGTCATAATTAATATTTTATTTTTGTTTTTTATTAGGTTATCAATATCTTGTATTTTAGAACTTTTTGGTATTCTAGAATCAACTAATTCATAAACAATATCTATTAAATCATACTTTTCTTCAATTAATCTTTTAGTCTTTTGCATGTGACCAGGAAACCAGTTGATTACGGTTTTTTTAAACCCCCCCTGTTCATCATTATTTAATCTATT
>CAYNLX010000043.1:0-6623 GCA_964398265.1 uncultured Muribaculaceae bacterium
AAAAGTGTAACAATACCAAGTACATTAACATCAATAGGAGATGCATCATTTGCATTTTCAAGTTTAACATCATTAACATTACCAGAAGGATTAACTTATATAGGAGCAGGTTCATTTGCAGGTGCAAGTATAACAACTCTTAATATACCAAGTACGGTAACTACCATTGGACTTCTAGCATTTTCAAACATAAATATAGATGGTGGTGGATACCCAATTAACCCATCTTTAACAACATTAAATATACCTAATAATTCATCATTAACAACAATTGGCGAAGATGCATTTTATGGTCAAGGAATAACATCACTAACATTACCAAATACATTAACATCAATAGGAGAAGGATCATTTCAATTTAATAATATTTCTTCATTAACCTTGAATGGTAATAATTTAACAATTAGTAAAGATGCATTCTCTGATAATAATATAACAGGATCATTAACAGTTAATGCAGTCTCTATTGGAGAATCTGCTTTTGCTAACAATGCTATTACTTCTTTGACAATAGGAGATGATGTTGTTTCAATAGGAGAAGATGCCTTTGCAGATAATAATCTTTCTGGTTTAACTTTCGAAGGAACATCAACTAATGGAAGTGGAAATGATACTTCAAGTTTAACTACAATAGGAAATAGCGCATTTTCTGGAATATTAGATAATGCTACCGGAGCAACATTAAATATATATCTTCCATCATCACTTACTACTGTAAAATCTAGTGTATTTTATGGAGATGCATATCAAAATAATACAATAAACGTTTATTTAAATAAAACAAGTGTTCCAGGAACTTTTTCTATCGGAACTATTGGTTGGTTATATAAAGGTGACTCATCACAAACAAACTGGCCTTTGTACTTACTTGACGGTGTAGGAGGATATGCTTTACAATAAAAGATAGTCAAACTATCTTTTTTTTTGTATAATTATATTTAGAGGTGTTTATATGAAAGTATTAGTAGTAAATGCAGGTAGTTCATCATTAAAATTTAATTTATTTGAAATGCCTGAAGAAAAGGTTTTAATAAGTGGTTATATAGAAAAGATCGGTTTACCAGATTCTTTTTGGAATATAAAAATTAATGGAGAAAAGATAAAGACTGAAAGATTTGTAAGTGATCATACAGCGGCCACTGGAGTTTTAGTTGAAGAGTTATTTAATCATAAAGTTATAGATTCTTTAAACGATATTAAGGGAGTTGGTCACAGAGTACTTCATGGTGGAGAAAAATATTCTGATTCTGTTGAGATTACAGACGAAGTAATAAGAGATATCGAATCATTAACAAAATTAGGTCCACTTCATCATCCAGGAAATTTAGCAGGTATTAATGCTATGATGAAATCATTACCAGGAGTTAAGAATGTTGCAGTTTTTGATACTGCATTTCATCAAACTATGCCAAAAGAAAATTATATTTATCCAGTTCCTTATGAATGGTATACAAAATATTCCGTAAGAAAATATGGATTTCATGGAACTAGTCATAAATATATTACTGAAGAAATGCAAAAAAGATTAAATAAAGAAGATTGTAACTTAATTATTTGTCACATTGGTTCAGGAGGAAGTTTATCTTGTATAAAGAATGGAAAATGTTTTGATACCACTATGGGATTAACTCCTTTAGATGGAATAATGATGGGTACTAGAAGTGGGTCAATAGATCCTTCCATAATAGAATATGTTTGTAAAGAATCTAATGAAGATGTAAGTGCAATTACTAATATATTAAATAAAGAAAGCGGATTTTTAGGATTAACTGGAGTATCTGATAATAGAGATATTGAAGTTATGATAGCTAATAATGATGAAAGAGCAATATTAGCAATGGATATGTATACTAACAGAGTTAGAGACTTTATTGGTAAATATTATATAGAACTTGATGGAAAAGTAGATCAAATAGTATTTACAGCAGGACTTGGAGAAAATGGTGCTTTGTTTAGAAAAATGGTAATGGAAAAATTATCTTGTTTAGGTATTAAATTAAATAAAGAAGAAAACGATTCTATAGCAAGTTTTAAAGAAAAACATGAAGGATTAATTAGTAGTGATGATTCTAGTATTCCTGTATTAGTATTACCTACAAATGAAGAAATAATGATAGTTAGAGACACTTATGAATTAATTGATAAATAGAAAGGGATTATTAATGAAGCCGGATTATAAAGCAATATATAAAGAGATAAAAAAACATAATAATATAGTTATAGCTAGACACATTGGACCTGATCCGGATGCAATAGCAAGCCAAATAGCATTACGTGATTCAATTAGAGAAACATTTCCTGGCAAAAAGGTATTAGCAGTAGGAGTAGGAGTAGCTAGATTTAAGTATTATGGATATTTAGATAAACTAAATGAAGATGAATTAATTAATCCACTTTTAATAGTGGTCGATACCCCAAATATATCAAGAATTGATGGAGTAGATTTTTCTAAATATAAAAGTGTTATAAAGATTGACCATCATCCTTTTGAGGATAAAATGGGTGAAAATGAAATAATTATTGATGATGCAAGTAGCACATCTCAAATAATAATTGAATTGATTTTTAACACTAAATTAGTAATGAATAATAAAATATCAGAAAACTTATTTATGGGTGTTGTTTCAGATTGTGATAGATTCTTACTTTCATATACTAATTTATCAACTTTTAAAACTATTACTAGATTAATTGAGGAAACTAATTTAAATTTTTTACCTTTATATGATAAATTATATGAAAAAAATATAAATGAATATAAATTTAAAGGATTTATATCTAACAATATTAATATAACTAATAATGGACTAGGATATATTAAAATAGAAAATGAAATTTTTAAAGAATACGGAGTAGATCCTGCTACTGCTTCTAACATGATAAATGATTTTAATTATATTAAAGAATTATATACATGGGTTTTTATTACTTATGATGAAAAAAATGAGCTATACAAAATAAATATTAGAAGTAGAGGACCTATAGTTAATGAAATAGCTTCACATTATAATGGTGGAGGTCATAAACTTGCAAGTGGAGCAAGAATAAAAGAATATAGTGATGTAGAAAAATTATTAAAAGAATTAGACAAAAATATTTTTTGCTATTTAGAGGATAAAAATGCAGATTCTAAAATATAAAAAAAGTAAAGATAATACATATGATATAGAATTTGATAATAATATTAAAATTAATTTATATGATGATACAATTATTAGATTTAATTTGCTAACAAAAAAAAATATTACAACAAGTGAATTTAATGAAATAACAAAATATAATGATGAATCAACTAGTTATTATAAATCAGTTAAGTATATTAATATTAAATTAAGAAGTGAAAAAGAAATAAAAGTTTTTTTAAATAAAAAAAATTACACTAATGATATTATAAAAAATACCATTAAAAGATTAAAAAAAGAAGGCTATTTAAATAGTAAATTATATATTGAATCTTATATAAACGATCAAATTAATTTAAGTAATAATGGATATAATAAAATATTAAATAATTTAATTGCATTAGGATTTAATGAAAGTGATATAAAAGAAAAATTAGATTCATTTAATAAAGAAATATGGAATAATAAACTTAATAAAATAATAGATAAAAAAATAAAAACAAATTATAGTAACAGTGTAAATAAATTAAAAGATAAAATTGTTTATGATTTGATTAATTTAGGCTATTTAAAAGAAGATATTATTGAAGTATTAAACATAAAGCAAATTGATGATAATGAAATATTTGTAAAAGATTATAAAAAAATAAAAGAAAAATTATCAAAAAAATATGAAGGCTATGAGTTAAACTATCAATTAAAAAACAAGTTATATCAAAAAGGATATAATCTTGATTTAATTAATAAGTATTTAAATGATATTAATGATTAAAAAAAGTTCCTAATAGGAACTTTTAATTTGTATTACTTTTATCATCTTTTTTTGTAACAGAAGCAATTAAGTTTTGAATATAATTAGCATATTGTGTTTTTAGTTCTGAATCAATAAAATTAATACCATATTCATCTCTTAATTCAGTTAGTGCATCAACTTGATAAATAGGATTCTTTTCTAACTTACTTGCTCCAAGAGAAGTAATTATTTTATCTCTAACATCAGCAATTTTAGCTTTTCCTTTAGTAGCTACTCTATAAATAATATGGTAGCCGTATGTTGTTTTAACAGGAGTAGTAGTGTATTCACCATCTTTTAATTTATATGCTGCAGTTTCAAAAGCTTCAGTCATATCTCCTTTATTAAAGTATCCTAAATCTCCACCTTTTTCTGAAGTGTTTTTATCATCAGAATATTCTTTTGCTAAAGCTGTAAAAGTAGTTTTTAAATCCTTACTTTTTTTAATTTTAGCTATTACTTCTTTTGCTTCTTTTAAAGCAGCAGCTTCGGCTTTAGTCTTTTCATCATCTGTCATGTCATCTGTTACTATAGGAGTTATTAATATATGACTACATTGAATATCACCCTTAATATCAGATTTATAATATGATTTAATATCTTTTTCAGTTACTTTACTTTCAGAATAATCTTTAATAGCTTTATTTTGTAAACTTACTAATTGAAGATATTCTTGAAATTCTTCAATAGAAGCAAATTGAGTTTGACTTTGAATAGTACTTTCTAAATCATCTCCATAATATTCTTTGTATTGAGCAATTTGATCTTCTGCTTCTTTTTTTGCATCATTTAATGAATCTTTATATTTATCTTCTAATATTTGCTTATCTATCATATTTATTAATGCTGATAATCCATATTGGTTTTTAATATCTTTATATAAAGTATCTGCACTTATTTTAGATTTATCTTTAAAAGTAACAACAGCTTCCTCTCCATTTTTTAATGTTGGTATTTTTGTACATCCTGTAATTAAAAATGCACATAAACACAATGTAAATATTTTCTTTTTCATGTAATCCTCCATTTCATACCTTTTATAATAACAAACAAATAAATAAAATACAAGAATAACACTCACACAATGATAAAATATTCCATAAAATAATAGTGAAAAGACAAAAAAAGGAGGAATGATTTATGAACGCAAAAGGCTGCGGATGTTTAGGACCTGCTATAATATTAGTTTTGTTCATTTTATTAATAATCATTGTAGGAGCATATATTTAGTCTTTAATTAAATAAGGAGGAGTTATGTTAAAACTAACTTCTAAAAAAAGCTTTATTATAATGTTTTTATATATATTGCTTGCTATTATTCTTAGTACAATAATATTTTATTAAAAGAGGACTACCTCTTTTTATTTTATTAAAAATATGATACTATTTATATAGTAGGTGGCTTAAATGAAATTTGGAAAAATTATTAGTATTGAAAAGAATATTTTAAAATTAGAAAATATAGATTCTGAAAATGAATCTAATATATTAAATTTTCATATTATATTTGATAATGTTAATTCTAAAATAGTCGGGGAAATAATTGGAATTAATAAAACAGAAATAACTGTATTATTAGTCGGAGAAATTAAAGAAGATGTTTTCTATTCTGGAGTAATAAAAAAGCCAAGTTTTAAGACGATACCTAGAATAGTGTATAAAAGTGAATTAGAAATAATAATTGGAAGTCAAGATATTACAAATAAACAAAATTTATATATTGGAAAATCTGTAATATATGAAAATTATAATGTAACTGCAAAAGTAAATGATTTTTTTTCATCTCATTTTGCTATATTAGGTAATACTGGAAGTGGTAAAAGTTGTGGAGTTGCCAGAATAATTCAAAATATATTTTCTTATAATGATGAATCAGTGCCAATTAATGCTCATATAGTATTATTTGATGTTTATGGAGAGTATAATAATGCTTTTTCTAATATTAATAATTTACCAAATTTAAGAATGAAAAATTATACTACTAAAATAGATTTTCCTGAGGGAGAACAAGTAAGAATACCAGCATACTTTTTAGAAGTAGACGATTTAGCTTTATTATTAGGAGTAACAGAAAATTCTCAGTTATCTATTATAGAAAAGGCATTAAAGATAGTATCTATATTTACTTCAAAAGAGGAAACTATTTCTAAATATAAAAATGATATTATTGCTTCTGCTTTACAAGATATTCTTACAAGTGGTAAGTCTTCAACACAAATAAGAGATCAAGCTATTGCAGTATTAACAAGATTTAATACAGATAGTTTAAATCTTGATTCTATTGTAAGTCAGCCTGGTTATAATAGAACAATTAAACAATGTTTAAATATTGATTCGCAAGGAAAGATTAATGCATTATCTTTAGTAGTCGATATGTTAGAAAACTATTCAAAAATAGATTTAGATGATATAGTAGTTAATTCTAAAGAACCATATACTTTAAATGATTTATATTATGCATTTGAATTTGCTTTAATAAGCGAAGGAGCTTTAGTAAGTTTACCAGTATTTGATAAAGCTAATATTTTAAAAGCTAGATTACATTCAATAATTAATAGTACAAATAAAACATATTTTGAATATCCTGAATATATATCAAAAGAAGATTATGTTAAAAAAATGTTTTTAAATAATGAAGGAAGAAATACTCAAGTAATAACTATGAATTTTAATTATATAGATGAAAGATTTGCGAAAGTATTAACTAA
>CAYNLX010000044.1:0-6460 GCA_964398265.1 uncultured Muribaculaceae bacterium
AATGTAACATTTTTAAAAAACTTTTATGTAACATTTTCAAAAAGGTTTAACAAAAAGTAATTGTATTTTAAAAAATAGATGTTATAATTATTATTATAAGGAGGATAAAATATGGAAGGAAACAATAAGAGTAATCAAGTATTATTAATAGTTATTGGAATTGCAACTTTATTAATGGCAGTTGTTGGAGCTACATTTGCATACTTTACTGCAACAGCTACAGCTACTAACCCAGAAGATCAAGAAACAGTTTCATTAAAGACAGCTACATTAGGTATAACTTATACTCATGGAACTGGTGTTAATCTTACAAATACTACATTAACTGCAGATTATGACTCATATATTCCATTTTCAGTTGAAAATACAGGTACTGTAGCTACTGGATGGAAATTATTATGGGATATGACAGCTACTGGCGATGATGCAATTAATGAAATATTAGGATATGCTAATCTTGAAACTCAAGCAGTTGGAACTTGTTCATCATCAAATACTGTATTACCTTGCTATGATGTAAGAGAAGATTTTACTTATACATTATATAAAGTAACTGCAGCAGATGATACAGCATTTAATGCAATTGATACAGAAGCCGAATGGGGAACTGCAACATTAACAGCAGTTACTTCTGGTACTGCAGGAACAGGATATTTAGCTGATGTTGTAGATGGAACTACTACTCCAATTAGAAGTGGTTTATCAATAGCAGCTGCAGCTAAAGAATATTATGTATTGAAAGTTTCATTTAATTATTTAGAAGATACAACAAATGCTTCTGGTAGAGTAGTGTCTGCCGCTCAAGTTACACCTGTTGTATACAATAATAATCAAAACTATCAACAAAATAAAGCTTTCAAAGGCGCTATTAAAGTTGAAGTTGACGGAACTTACGCAGCTTAATAATATTAAAGAAGTGTAGTAGTACACTTTTTTTATTGTGTTGAAATTAATAAAAATAAATGTTAAAATTATTATTATAGGAGTAAGTAATTATGAATAAAAAACATATTGATGAATATGAACTTTTGGTGGAAAAAACTGAAAAAGATTATAAAAAAAGAAATATTATATTTATAATAATATGTTTTTTAATTTTACTTATTTGTTTATTAGGGACATTTTTTTCATTTAAATCATATAGATTAAACATTTCTGGTAAAAAAGTAATTTATAAAGAAGCAGATATTAATAAATGGTTCATGATTAATATAGATTTAAATAATGATGGTATATGTGATATTAATTGCGATATAGATGGAGATAATAAACCTGATTATAATATAGATTATCTAGGCAGTAGAAGTAAGACATTTAACAAAGATACAAATAATGATAAAAAAGCTGATGAAAACTATATTAATATAGATTCAAATAAAGATGGCATGTGTGATTTAAATTGTGATAATGATAATAATGGATGGCCTGATTTTAAAATTGATATTAATGGTGATGGAAAATGTGATATCAATTGCGATAATAATAACGATGGCATATGTGATTTAAATTGTGATGTTAATTTAGATAATAATTGTGATGCATTTTGTGATACAAATAATGATAATAAATGTGAAAAATATTGTAATATAGATTTAACTTGCAAATCTAATTGTATTTCTAATGATAAAGGAGAATGCATATTAAATTGTGATTTAAATGTAGATGGAAAATGTGATAAGAATTGTGATACAAATAACGATGGAATAGCGGACAATAAAATAGATATTAATAATGATGATAACTGTGATATAAATTGTGTTGAAGGCGAAAAAGGATATTGTTATTTGAATTGTGATACAAATAATGATGGAAAATGTGAAATAAATTGTGACAATAATAACGATGGCGTATGTGATTATAATTGCGATACTGATGGAGATAATAAATGTGATTTTATGTGCGATATAAATGGAGATAAAATATGTGATTATAATTGTTATTTAAAATATTATTTGAAAGACATTGTATCAATAGACTATTCTTACCATACTCCTGTTATTAATGTAATTTTTGATGATACAAATATAGTAACTATGAACAATTTATTTCCAGGAGACGATATTCCTCTAAAGAAATTTAAAGTAATTAATTCCGGGAATGTTTCAGTAAAATATGATTTATATTGGGCCAATGTAAAAAATGATTTTTCATTGGAAAATAATTTACATTATAATGTATTTAAAGGAAACTATTTAATTATAAATAATTATAGGGCCCCTTATTCTTCTAATAGATTTTTAAGAGGAATTATTATTAATCCTGGTGAAACTCATGAATATTCTATCAAAATGATATTTCAAGAAACACATACTAATCAAAATGTTGATCAAGGAAAAGAATTTAGTTCTAAAATTGAAGCAATAATATATAGCATGTCTAATTAACAAGTTATAATTAAATAACTTGTTTTTTTATTGAAAGTCTTTTATAATTATAGTATAGGGTATGATATTAATGAATAAAAAGGAAAAATTTTTAAAATTTAAATATGTAGCCAAAAGTGTTATTGACACTATTGTTTGGACTGCTTTAATACTTTTAATTATCATTGCTGCTTTTTTAGTGTATTATGTTGCAAGTGCAAAAATATATTCTATGAAAGGCTATGCATATGAACCAAAAGTTTCATTGTATACAATAATAAGTCCTAGTATGGAACCTAATGTTAAAGTATATGATGTTGTTATGGATGTTAGAGTTGGATCAAAGGATAAAATATCTGTAGGAGATATTATTACTTTTATATCAACCAGTAAGGTGAGTGCAGATTTAACCGTTACACATAGAGTTACAGAAATAATTGAGCAAGATGGAAAAACAATGTATAAAACCAAAGGAGACTATAACTTAAAAGAGGATGATGCTTTAGTTGATTATGATAAAGTAATTGGTAAAGTTTACTTTATTGTACCTCAACTTGGAAGAATTCAGTTTTTATTGGCATCAAAGGGAGGTTGGTTTTTTATAGTGTTGGTACCAGCATTCGGAGTAATTATATACGACATTATGAAACTAATTAAAATATTAAGTAAAAAAGGAATAAAGAAATATAATAATATAGTATTTACAAAGGTAAATGGCAAGAAAAAATAACTGATAGGGATGACATTATGAAAAATAATAATATAATAAAACATCAAGCTATTGTTTTTACGATTTCAATTATTTTTATATGTCTTTTTTTGTTAGGTACTTCTTATGCACTATTTATAAAAATTAATGAGAATAAAACTAATCAAGTAATTAAAACTGGAGATTTGAGTGTTAAATATGAAAGTGGTAATGAAATAATTATTGATAAAGATGAAAAAGGTAAGTCGTTAATAGTACCTATGATAGATGAAGATGGATTAAAAACAGATAAATATAATTTTTCTATTACAAATAATGGTACAATAACAGCAAGCTATAGGATAAGCATTTTTAATGGAGAAGGAAATAATTTAGTAAATTGGAAATATATTAGATATTCAATTGATGGGAAAAAGCCTGATTTTTTGTCTAATGTTTCTGATAATTTGTTATTTGCAAATAATATAAAGCCAGGGCAAACTATTAATTTTAGTTTACAATTTTGGATATGGTTGGAATATGATGAATCAACTGGAAAATATACAGGAGCTCCTAATGAAATTGAAGGACAATCAATTTTCTTATCATTGGATGTTTCTGGAAATGTTTATAAATGTATAGAAAATAAATTAAGTGATGTAACAAAAGAAATAGCCTCAAAAATGGAAAAATATTGTAATAATGATTATTTAACTTATTATTATTTAGAACCTGCCGAAAATAATTATGTGTTTTTTGCAAATAATTTATGGAGAATAATAAGAATTAATGAAGATGGTAGCATAAGAATAATTTCTAACACAATAACATCACAAACAGCTTATTCGTTTGATACTAATATAAATAATGCTTATGCTTTAGAAAACACAGAATTATATTATAAATTAAATGAATATTACAATAATAATTTATCTGAATATAAAGATTATTTAGTTAAGTCTAATTATTGTATTGATGGCATAAACTCATACAATGATTATAACAATAATAATAAAAATTTAAGTTGTATATCTTATAATGAATCGTATGTAGGATTATTAAGCATAAAAGAATTTGCTCTATTAAATAAAAACTCTTACATGATCAACGAATCTTATTGGATTTATAATGTAAATAATAATTTAGAATTTTCAATAATTAATGAAGATGGAAATTATGATATCTATGATTCTAAAAATTTGAATGGATTAAGGCCAGTTATAAGCATTAAAGATGGATTAATAAAAGACGGTAATGGATCGATTAATAATCCATATATTATAAATTAAAAAACTACTTAAGTAGTTTTTTTTCTATATATGATACAAAGTTATATAAAATTGTAGAGATAATTAATAATATAACAATTCCTGCCATAACTAAGTTTAAATTAAATACTTGAGTTCCATACATAATTAAATATCCTATCCCATTTTTTGAAACTAAAAATTCGCCCATAATAACTCCAATTAAAGTTAAAGAAATATTTAATTTTAGAGATGAAATAATATTGCTATAAGATGAAGGAATAATTAAATATCTTAGTATTTCTATTTTTGTTGCTTTAAATGATTTTAATAAGTTAATTTTATATTTATCAGTTGATAAAAAACCATTATAAATTGTCAGTATACTTACCACCAAATTAATTAAAAGTGCCATAACTATTATTGAAGTATTATTTGCACCTATCCAGATAATAATTATTGGGCCTAAAGCTACTTTTGGTAAAGAGTTTAATAATGTTAAAAATGGTTCTATTGTTTTTGCAACTATTTTATTTGAATAAAGAATAATAGCTACTGATAATCCTAATGTTATGCCTAAAACAAATGCAATTATAGTTTCTTTTAAAGTGATAAAAATATGAATAAATAAATTATTATCTTTCACTAAATTAATAATTGTTTTTAGTATTAGTGAAGGACTAGAAAAAATAAAAGAGTTTATTATTTTCTTATAAGACAATAATTCCCATATAGATATAATGACTATTATTATAATTAATTGTATAAATCTTATTAATAATTTATTTTTTTTAATTTTTTTTAAGTAATTAGTTTGCTCTTTTGACATTCATATCTAGATCCCTCCATATTTTTTCGTAATATTGCATAAACTCTTTTTGTTTTCTATTATTAATAGGGGTGGATTTGTTTTCCATCTTAATTAAATATTCTTTTTTAATTTTTGAAGGCCTTTTTGAAAGAACAATAATTCTATCTGCTAAAGAAATAGCTTCAGCTAAATCATGTGTTACCATTATAGTGGTTTTATTTTCTTTTTTAATTATATTGTAAACATCTTCAGAAACATTTAATCTTGTTTGATAATCTAGTGCTCCGAAAGGTTCATCTAATAATAGAATGTCTGGATTTATAGCTAGAGTACGTATCAAAGCAACTCTTTGCCTCATGCCTCCTGAAAGTTCATGTGGTTTTTTATTTATAAACTCTTTTAATCCATAAGTATCTAATAAGGAAATGACATAATCTTTATTCTCCTCTTTTATTATTTTTTGCCCTAATAAAGTGTTATCTAAAATTGATAACCAAGGGAATAATGCATCTTGCTGAAGCATATATCCTATTTTAGGATTTTCTTTATTAAATTTAATAGTACCTTTAGAAGATGAATCTATATTTGCAAGAACGGATAGTAATGTACTTTTACCACATCCACTAGGTCCTACTATTACAACAAATTCTCCTTCTTTCACATCAAAAGTAATATTTGATATAGCATTTATTTCACCATGTTCCGTATGATATGTTTTTTCTAAATTTTTTATTGATAAAATATTATTCATTATATGTATTATTTATTAATTTTTCATAGGGAACATAATTTGTAATTAAATCATTTCTGATCATTATATCTTGTAAATTATTAAAACTTTCATCATTAATAAAAGTGCTTTTTTGCCATGAATCTGCAATTTTATATCTTTCTACTATTGTGATTAAATCTGTTAATGATGTATCAGGAAATTGATTTAAAATAATCTTTGCTATTTCTTTAGAATTATTATTATGTACAAAATCTAGTCCTTTGTTTATTGCTTTAGTAAATGCCCCAATTACTGATGAATTATCTTTTATATAATCTTTTAAAGCATTAAAAGCTGTATAGGGAACATTTCCAGATAATTCTCCAACAGATGCTACAACATAACCATAACCTTCTTTTTCTAATTTTGTTGCATTAGGTTCAAATAAATTTACAAAATCTCCTGTACCCCCAATAAATGCTCCAGATAATGCTGCAAATTCTATACTATAGTTTAATTTAACTTTGCTTTTATCAATATTATTATTATATAAAGCATTTTCAAAATTTAATGCTGGCATTCCTCCTATTCTGCCTACAAGTATTTCTTTACCAATCAAATCTTCTATTTTAAAATTAT
>CAYNLX010000045.1:0-6444 GCA_964398265.1 uncultured Muribaculaceae bacterium
CACTTTTATGAACATTCATGCACTGACTTGTGCACTTTACTTTTTATCTAACGAAAAAGAATTATTACTCTTTTTCATTTGCTATTTTTTCTAGTTCAATAAGTTCTTTTTCTATATCTAATCTTGGATATAAAGGATCCTTTTTATTTACTTTTATTCCACTTTTTAAAGTATTAAAGTCTTTTATTCCTTCAAAAGAATTAGGTTCTTCAACACCAAATTGAATAAAAGCATTCTTAATATTTTTTGTTAAAAAAGGTAATAATAAAGTACATCCTTTAATTGTAACTTCGCAAAGATTATATAAAACTGTTTTTAATCTTTCAATATCGTTTTTTGCTAAATTCCAAGGTTCAGTTTCATCAACATATTTGTTTGCTCTTGAAAAAATATTAATTACATCTTCAATTGAAGAAGAAGGCTTTAATTCTTCCATATCACTTATAGATTTATTAATTAGATCTAAAACTTCATTTTTAAATGATTTATCTAATTCTGTTTCTATATTAGGAACAGGTATATAACCTTCAAAATATTTATCTACCATTGAGATTGTTCTAGATACTAAATTTCCAATATCATTACTTAAATTATTATTAATACCTTTTAAAAATATTTCTTGATTATAAGGGCCATCATTTCCAAAAGGAATTTCTTTTATTAAAAAACATCTTACTGCATCTGATGAATATCTATCACATAATACTCTTGGATCAATTACGTCTTTTAAAATAGTACCTTTACTTTTTGATAATTTATCTCCACCAAATAAAAGCCATCCATGTCCAAAAATTGTTTTTGGTAAAGGTAAGTCAAGAGCCATTAATAATGCCGGCCAAATAATTGCATGAAATCTTACTATTTCTTTTCCAACAACATGTACATCAGCAGGCCAATATTTTTTGAATAATGTATCATCATCAGATAAATAACCTAAAGCTGTAATATAATTAGATAAAGCATCTACCCAAACATATATTGTATGTTTATGATCAAATGGTACTTTTATACCCCATTTAACACTTGCTCTTGTTATGCATAAATCTTTTAAACCTTTATTTAAAAAATTATTTAACATTTCATTTGCTCTAGATTCGGGTTGTAAAAATTTTTTACCGGGGGCATACAATTCTTTAATTCTATCTTCATATTTACTTAACTTAAAAAAATAACTTTCTTCTTCAGTTTCTTCAACTTCTCTTCCACAGTCAGGACATTTACCATCAATAAGCTGACTTTCAGTCCAAAAAGCTTCACAAGGTGTACAATATAATCCCTTATAAGTATCTTTATATATATCACCATTATCATATAATTTTTGAACTATTTTTTCTACAGATTTAATATGTCTTTCATCAGTAGTTCTAATAAAATCATCATAAGAAATATCAAGAAGTTTCCATAATTTTTTTGTATCATCAATTATTTCATCTAAAAATTCCATTTCGCTTTTGTTTGCTTCTTTAGCTTTTCTCTCTATTTTTTGACCATGTTCATCAGTCCCTGTTAAATAAAAAACATCTTTCCCTAAGTATCTATTAAATCTTGCAATTGCATCACATATTATAGTTGTATAACAATTACCTAAAGTTAATTTACTACTAGGATAATATATTGGAGTTGTAATATAAAATTTTTCTTTCATTTTTGTCGCCTCATTTAATAAATTATATAATATATTAAAAAAAAAAGAAAGATTTAGTTTCTTTTTCCTAATATCAATTTCTTTGCATTAGAAGTTATTGCATAATCTATCCATTCATCTTTTACTAATTTCATATCTTTATTAAACTCAAGATGAACTATATCATTACTATTTAATACAGTATTTAGTTGAACTAATTCTTCATTAACAAAAGCTTTTTCTAAAAAATATGCTTGTTCTTTAAATGCTTTGAAAGCATAGTCTATTATAGTTGCTCCTTCAGGTAGTTCACATATTTTTCCGACTTCATTAAAAACATATATCTTTTTAGATAATACTTCATTTCTTATTTTCGACACAAATAATTCATCTGCATTTTCCATATCATTTAATTGGACAATTGATTTATAAAATTGTAACTTCGAGCTTAATTCTGCTTGCATATAAATAATAGCATTATTAAAATCTATTTTATAATATGCAGTTAATCCATGATTTGCAATTAAATCCATTTCTTTAGTTCTAATTTGTATTTGAATTAAAGTACCATTTGGAGCAAATAAAGTTGTATGAAGGGATTGATATAAATTGTTTTTTGGATTGCAAATATAGTCTTTAAAATAAGAATTAATTGGCTTATAAAGATTATGTATATCCATTAATGATAAATAGCATTCTTTTGGAGAATCTACCACTATTACCAAACTAATTAAATCATGTACTTTTTTTATATCTCCATTTTTTTCTATTTTCTTAAATGTACCATATATATTTTTAATTCTACAATAAAGAGTAATATTAATATTTCTTTGTTCTAATATACATTTAATATTATTCATCATTTCAATAATTTCTTCTTTATTATTGTCAAGTACTTCATCCCTTTTATCTTTGCATAAACAGAAAGCATCATTATTTAAAAATAAAAACGATAAATCTTCTAATTCACTTTTAATTTGATATTCTCCCAAATTATAAGCAAGAGGAACATAAATATCCATAGTTTCTTTAGCAATTCTTTTTTGTTTTTCTTCACTCATATATTGTAATGTTCTCATATTATGTAATCTATCTGCTAATTTTATTTCTATAATTCTAATATCCTTACTTAAACTAGTTATAATTTTTCTTGTATTCATAGCATTTTTTAAAGCATCATTAGAGTTACTTAATTCTTTTATTTTAGTAACACCATCAACTAACTTTGAAACATCGCTTCCAAAGAGTGATTCAATTTCTTCAAGAGTAGTTGTTGTATCTTCCACAACATCATGTAATAAACATGCTGCAATAGTATCAGCATCCGCGTGCTTTTCTAACATAATAAAAGCGACAGATAACGGATGAATAAAATAATCTTCTCCACTCTTTCGCTTTTGACCTTCATGCATTTTATTAGCATATAAATAAGCTTTAGAAATAAGTTCTAAATCTTTAGCATTATTATTATAACAAATTACTTTTTTTAGAAATTCTTCTAATCCTATCATACTACTACCGCCTGATAGTAGTACTATATAATTATATTTGTAATTTGTCAATAAATAGAAAAACTCATTAAAATGAGTCTATATTTATTTTTACATTATGTACATTATTTAAGTATGCATATGATTGAATAATTGTTCTTAAAGCATTGGCCATTTTTCCACCTTTTCCAATTATAGCACCCATATCAGAATCATGAACAATTATTTCAATAATAGTTGATTCTTCATCACTACTAAATTGTTGAACTTTAACCATATCTGATTCTTTTACTAATTTCTTAACTAAATCTTCAGTAAATCCTACTAAATCCATAATTATTTACCTGCTTTTGTTGTTGTTTTCTTTGCTGTTGTTGTTTTCTTTGTTGTAGTTGTTTTCTTTACTGTTGTTGCTTTTTTAACTGGAGCTTTAGTTTCAACTTTCTCTTCTTTAACTTCAGCTTTTTTTACATTCTTTTTTGCTGGCTTTACTTTAGAATCGCTAAATTTTTTTATTATTCCTTCTTTACTTAAAATAGTTCTAACAGTATCAGTTGGAATAGCTCCTTTACTTAACCAAGAAATTATTTTATCTTCTTCTACAGAAGTAACTGCTGGATTTTTAATAGGATTATATGTTCCTACCGCTTCTATAAATCTACCATCTCTTGGGCTTCTAGAATCTGCTACTACAATTCTATAAAATGGTTTTTGCTTAGACCCCATTCTTTTTAATCTTATTTTTACTGCCATAATTATTTCTCCTTTCATTAATTCGACTAGATAAGTGTATCAAATATAAAATGAAGTGTCAACTATTTTTTGTTGACACTTATGATATATAATTTTCGTCAACTTGTTCGTCTATTTCTTTATCAATATCTTCTTCTATTTCATCATCTTCAATTAAATCATATTCATCCTCTTCTTCTAAAGCACTAATTTTTACTTTTGTATCACCAACAATTTCTACTCCTAATTCTTTTGATATATCTAACTTAACTTTATTATCTTCTATCTCAACATTTGTAACAGTAGGTTGAGATAAACTTCTTACTATTATTTCACTATTATAATCCATTTCTGATTCATTATATAATTTAACATTCATTTTATCACTATAGTTAAATTTTCCAGTTGATACAGATGTTTTAGAATCATTATCATAGGAATACCATACATTTACATCAAATCCGCCATCAACAGTAACTGAATTATTATTATTTCTTCCATTAAAGTTATGGTTAATAACCCAACATCCTAATATAGTATTAGGTACTTCTTCAGTAGTTAAATAATAAGTTCCATTTGTTACTTTTTTACCTTTTCCTATAATAGCTTTAGTTACTATTTCTTTATAGTTTGTCATATAAACCACTCTCCTAATTTAATTTATGCAAAACGTCTAGATAAGTTAACTAAAAACTTTTATATCTAGTTTTATAATACATTTTATGTTAAATTAGTAATAGGTGATTTAATTGGATTGTTTATTTTGTAAAATTATTGAAGGCGCTGTTCCTTCAAAAAAAATATATGAAGATGATATAGTTATTGTTATATTAGATGCATATCCAAATGTAGATGGACATATTTTAATAATTCCTAAAAAACATTATAATGATTTTACCGAATTAGATGATAATACTATATTACATATAAATAATGTATCTAAAAAAATAACTAATTTAATAATAGAAAAATTAAATCCTAAAAGCATTACATATTTAGTAAACTATTTGGATGGACAAAAAATAAAGCATTATCATTATCATATACTACCTAATTTTGGTGTCAAACCAAAAAAATCCGTTGAAGAAATATTTAGTATATTAAAAAAATAAAAGTAAACTTTTATTTTTTTTATTTTTCAATATAATAAGCATAATATTCATCGAAAGTAATATTTAACTCTTTAATCTTTAATGCCACTTCTTTTCCTACATATCTATAATGCCATGGTTCATAAGAATATCCAGTTATATTTTCTTTTCCCTCAGGATATCTAAGAATAAAACCATACTTATATGAATTATCCACCATCCAAAGATATTCTTGTGTTAATGAAAAATCATTTTGTGTATCTCTATAAGTACTTACATCAATTGCAAGTCCAGTTTGATGTTCTGAAAATCCAGCTCTCGCTGCATAAGCATCTGCTTTTTCTTCACCATAATAAGTTTCTCTTGTTTTCCATAAATTACTTTGTGATTCAAAACTTCTATAAGAAGAATTTATTATTATTTTTAATCCTTCATTTTTAGCATCATCATATAAACTTTTAAATGCTTGGTATGCTACTTCTTTTAAACTATTTCCTTCATATGCATATTGAGAAGAAACTTCAACTATATCATCCGTCATATAAGTTTCATCTAAACTATAATATTTATTTACTAACATTAATTCATTTAACGAAATATTTGCTTTTTGTGTATTTTCATAAAAGTCATAATCTCTGTGAACATTAACTAAATTTATTATTTCGCTTTTATTAATATTTTTATTTTTATTATAATAATCTAAGTATTTTTCTAAATTATTAAAAATAAAATACCTTTCATTTATAAAACTAATTATTTCTTTATTATAATCAATTTTTAATATATAATTTAATTCATTGTTTTTTAATGATTTTATTAATTTTGTTGTTTCATCTTTAGTATAAGATTTTTCTAATAATTTATATTCATATGTTTTTCTATAATTGGCTTCTTTAACTTTACCATTTATAAAAAATGCCGCAAAGAGCAATATTGCTACAATTATAATAATTTTTATTAATTTATCTTTTAAATCTTTTTTTAATTTCATATTACCACCATGAACTTTCTATATCCACACTATTACTTTCAGGTCTAGGATTAGGCATATCCAATTTAGCAATAAGAGGTATATTAAATGCTGTTCCAAAAGATAATGCCATACCAGGTCTAATATTTTTTATTCTTTCAATAGTTTCCATACTTACATTACTTGATAATTCAGAAATAATTCTAATATCTTCAGGATGATACATTCTAAATACTAAAAAATTAGCACACTGACTTAATGAAGTTGTAGATAATTCACTAGGTCTTTGACTTATTAACCCTAAAAGAACTCCATATTTTCTTCCCTCTTTTGTAATTCTATCAAATATGTTATAACCAATTATATTTACATCATTATCATTTTGAACATATCTATGTGCTTCCTCTACTATTATGTGTATTGGAAATGATGCTCTTTTAGCTAATCTTGTAGAAAAATTAAAGAATAATTTAGAATATACTTTAGTTAATACTTTCGCAAATCTTTCATCTATATAATTAAAATTCATAGTTATTA
>CAYNLX010000046.1:0-6247 GCA_964398265.1 uncultured Muribaculaceae bacterium
TGGTATCCTGGTCATATGGCAAAGACTAAAAGGGAAATAAAAGAAAAGATAGATTTAATAGATATAGTATATGAAGTAATAGATGCTAGGATGCCTATTTCTTCTAAAATAGTAGATATAGATGATTTAATAAGAAATAAACCTAGAATATTAATAGCTACTAAATATGATCTTTGTGATAAAAGTGAGACAGATAAGATATTAAATAAATATAAGGATGACGGTTATATTGTTGTTGAGTTAGATTTAATTAATGGAAAAAATGTTAATAAAGTATTAGATGAAAGTAATAAACTTTTAGTAGAAATGAATGAAAAAAGAAAAGCTAAAGGATTAAAACCTAGAACTATGAGAGCATTAATAGTTGGCATACCTAATGTAGGTAAAAGTACTTTAATTAATAGACTTGTTGGTAAAAAAGCAGTTAATGTTGGTAATAGACCGGGTGTTACTACTAATTTAAGTTGGATAAGAATTAATAAAGATATCGATTTATTAGATTCTCCTGGTATTTTATGGCCAAAATTAGAAAATCAACAACATGCTTTTAATTTAGCTAGTTTATCTTCAATTAAAGAAGAAATTTTAAATATTCAAGATATAGCACTTTATATTTTAAAAACTATGAGTAAATTGTATCCTAATAATTTAAAAGAAAGATATGGAATAGAAAATATTGATAATGATAATATTGAACCTACTTTAGAAATAATAGCTAAAAAAAGAGGAACTCTTATGAAGGGCGGATTAGTTGATTATGATAAAGTATATACTTTAATAGTAAGAGATTTAAAAGATGGATTAATAGGAAAAGTTACATTTGATAGAATGTAACTTTTTTTATGTTTTATTTTTTATTAAATAATGTTATAATTTTATGTAAGATATAGAGTATGGTGATAATATGAAAAAGAAAAATGGTTTTACTTTAATTGAATTGTTGGCAGTAGTAGTAATATTAGGAATAATATCTGCAATAGCAACTACTATTTATTCAGGATATATACAGTCAACTAGAAAGAAAACATATATAGCAGCAGAAAAAAGTATGGTTAGTTCTACAACTTCTTTATTACAACAATGTAGAGAAAAAGAGGAAGATGGTGAGATTTGTGAATTAACAGATAAGTCTATCCCAAGTGTAGGAGCTAATGGTATAGTTTATTTAAAACAATTAGTAGAAAATGGATATATGAAAGATGTTAAAGATCCTAAAGATACAAGTAAGAGTTGTGCAGAGGAATCTTATGTTTTGATAAAAGGATTAGATTCTAATTCACTAAATTCTAAAACAGAATATCAAGCATGTTTAATCTGTGGTGATTATGTTTCTGAAAATTGTTCAGCAATAGATTATGCAGCAGTAGAAAAACCAATTATAGTTGGAAAAAATTCTAATGGTACTAATTTAATAAGTGGTGGATGGTTATATAAAGGAAATGGTACTTTAGAAGCAACATATGATAAACAATTGAGTGGAGAATTAAATTATAAATATAAATGGTATAAAGATGGTAATTTGATTGGTGGAGCTAACAAGAAAAAGATAAATGTGACAGAAGAAGGTATATATAAAGTTAATGTATCAAATGAATTAGAAACTAGAAATATAGATTCAGATGATTTTATTGTAAAAACTGATAATACAGCACCAGCAAATGTAGATTTTAGTTATTTAACAACAACTAAAAGTATAATAGTGACAGCAATAGGTACAAGTTTATCAAAATTATCATATAGTTTTAGCAATAATAATGGCAGTACATGGACAGCTTATCAAGATAGTAATATTTATACTTTTGATAAGTTGAAATCTGGCACATATAATGTAAAAGTAAAAGTTAAAAATATGAGTATGTTGGAAACAATAAGTAATGTTAAAAGTGTAATTTTACCAGTTATAAATGTACCTACATATACTACGACACCATCAAGCGGGTATAGTCAAAGTAAGACGGTAACTATTAATTATCAAAGTGGATATACAAATGAATATAGTATTAATGGTGGAGCATGGACAAAATATAGTACTCCAATAACATTTAATTCAAATGGAACAATAATAGCAAGGATAAGTGATGGAATTAATTATTTTAGCGGAAGTACTATATCAGTAATTCAAATAGATAATACAGCACCAATTAGTTCAACATTTACTTATACTAAAACTGGATCATCAATAACACTAACAGCGACTGGTGTTGATAATGAATCTGGAATATATGGATATCAATTTAGTAAAGATAATGGAAATACATGGACAGGTGTTCAAACTTCTAATATTTATACATTTAATGAATTGGTTCTTGGAACGACTTATAATATAAAAGTGAGATCAATAAATAAAACTTATGAAAATAATAATTTAAATAGTTTAAATTATATTGATGGTGATACTCAATCGATAGTTACTGAAATTCAAAAAATTACAGTATCTAATCCATTATCTTTTTCTAATACATCATCAAGATTATATGTTAGTTTTTCTAGTAGTACAAATACCGGTTTATTTGAATTAACACCTGGTGATATATTAGAATTTACTTATAGTATTAATGGTAGAAAAAGTAATTATTGTGAACCATATTTGAGCGCAAGATGTTCAAATTATATAGATGGTGCAATAGATGGAAGTATATATGCATATTTACAAAATTCAAGTAATGTAACAATAAAGTCTATTACAAAAAATTTTAAACATGAAGTTATGAGTATTTCTGGTTCAGAATTTAATTTATCTGATTTACCAGCTGGTAATTATAAATTAAAATTTGGTTTTACTGGAACTCCATACATATATAGAGGTAGTAGTTGTTGTGATTCTACTGCAGTATATATTACTCTTATTGGTACAACAACAGTAATTAATAGAAAATATTGATGTTAAACTTAAAATATAATTAAAAGAAATAATATTTTATTTCTTTTTTTATATTATGGTATAATATTTATTGGAGGGTTTTGTATGTTTAATAGTTATGTTTTTAAGTCAACATTTAAAGAAGAAAAAGAATTAATATTTAAAGTAATGCCTAATTATCCGAAAAGTGAAGAAATTGATTATACAGCACTTGATTTACTTTGTTATATGATTAGAACAAATATTATATTTGATTCTTATCAAAGAGCTTATGTACCTAGAAGTTATGAAGAATGGAATAATTATGTTGCTGAATTAGATGTTTTATTAAAAGTTAGACAAGATGAAATAGTAGATAAAATTATTGAACCAGTTACTGCAGAAAATGGTAAGACTTTTCCTAAATATTATGAGACAATTTGGTATTGTTTATATAGAGATAAAAATATGGAATTAAGTCAAAATAATTTTGATAAGATAACTGATGCAATATTAAATAATAGTAATTCTTTTGAACCATATAATTCGTATCATCCAATTAATTTAGTATTATCTAACAGTAATAGATTGAGTTATGATAAAGTGAAGAAAATTATTAATGAATGTACTTGGAATAATGATAGTTGTTATTTCGATAAAATCTTTTATGTTGATGGAATTGTAAAACAAAACAATTGTTTAGATTGGAGATATTATTTGTTAGATAGAAATGATTTACCTATGGGTGTTAAAGATCAAATATTATCTGATTATTATTCTGATGAAGATTTAATGGATGCTAAATATATGCTAAAACAAGGTATTGAAAATCAATTAAGTACATTAGAACAATATTATGATGCTGATTCAATAGATGCTGATGATTATATTAGAAATAATGTTAATGATCTTAATATAAAAAGAAATAATAGAGTATATAGATATATATCAATGGAGTTAGCAAACAGAAAAATAGAAAAATTAACTAAAGAAATAAAAGAAAAACAAAATGAAATAAAAGCATTAACTTTAAAAAAAGATACTTATGAAGATGATAGAAAATAATCATCTTTTTTATTTTTACTACTTTTTTAAAATTAGTACTTGACAATACAAGGTAGTGGGTATAAAATGGTACATGTAAGGAGGCAGATATGAATAGTCAATTTAAAAAAGGTGTTTTAGAATTGATAGTATTATCTTCTGTATCTGATAAAGATATGTATGGCTATGAATTAGTTGAAGAAGTAAGTAAAGTGGTTGATGTTAATGAAGGAACAATTTATCCATTATTAAAGAGATTGACTAATGAAAATTATTTTGAAACTTATTTAATAGAATCAAAAGAAGGGCCTTCAAGAAAATATTATCATATTACTAAAATGGGGTTAGAGAGAACTAAACAATTAGAAAAACAATGGTGTGACTTTTCTAAACAAGTAAATAATTTTATAAAAAGGAGTGATGTTTAATGAGTAAGAAAGAATTTCTAAAATTATTAGAAAGTAAATTAGAATTACTAGAAAAACAAGAAGTAAAAGATATTATTCAAGAATATGATAATCATATTGAAGAAAAAGTTAAAAAAGGTAAAACGGAAGAAGAAGCCATTAAAGAGTTTGGAGATTTTGATGAATTAGTAGATGAGATATTGAGTGCATACAAAATTAATACTAAAAATGTTAAGAAAAGTAATAAAAGTTTTTTAGATACATTAGCAGATGAATTAGCTAATTTCTTCAAAAAATTAGTTGCAGCATTTGATGGAAAAACTGGTGATGATTTAGTTAGAGTAATTTGTAAATTTATTATTATATTAATAATAATTTCAATACTTAGATTACCATTTACATTAATTAAAGATCTTGGATCTGATATATTTGGAAATCTTCCTTGGTTTATGGGTGGAACAGTTTCAAGTATTTGGAAATTTATAGTAGAATTAGCATACTTTGTTGTTGCTATATTAATGTTATATGTTTCAATTAAAAATTTAATATTTGAAGATGAAGTATCTACTAAATCTGTTACTGATACTATAGTAGATAGTAAAGCAAATAATTCAAAGAAAATTGCTAAAGATAAAACTGATACAGTAGAAGAAAGAATAGCAGCAGTAAATAATACTAATCCTAAAACAGGAGATCCAGTATTAGGACCACTTAGTATAGTACTTAAAATATTTACTGTTATATTTACAATACCAGGTTTCTTTATGATATTTGGATTAATGGTAGCTTTAGGAGTTATGATAGCACTTGCTACTCAAGGAGTATATTTAATAAGCTTATTCTTTATAATAGGTGGTATGTTAATGATAACATCTGCATTATTAGGAATAATTTATCATGTTGTATTCCCAAAGGGAGGTAGAAAATAATGAAAGGATACGTTGTTGAATTAGTAATAGGTATTTTATTATTTGGTATTGGTTGTGGTTATATTGGATTTGAAGTATTAGATTTTAAATTTATAGATTCATTACCAGAAAATACTTTTAAATACACAGAAAAAGAAACTACTTATGATGTAGATACTACTAAAATGTATAATATCTATAATAAATATGGAAAAGTTCATATAAATATAGATGATACAATGGAAAATGAAATTGTTATTAAAACTTCTTATGCTGATAAATATTTAGATTTAGATGTATATGATAATTGTACTGTTACTACTAATAATAATTGTAATATTAAATTTGATTATGATGTAGAAATGAATAATAGTGATGTAAAAGATTTCTTAGAAATATTAAAATCAGATGTTAAAAATAGAAAAATACATGATTATGTTGAATTATTTAGACCTAATGTAGAAGTTTATGTTTCAAATGCTAATGTTAGTTATATAAATGGTATAGATGGTAAATATAGTGATGTTGATTTTTATGAAGAAGATTTTAATTTTAAGGATGATGATGACTTTTGGAACAAATAGATTCATATAAATATGAAAATGAATTATATGATAAAGGTGTTAATTATATAGCTGGTATAGATGAAGTTGGCAGAGGACCATTAATTGGATCTGTTGTTACAGCATGTGTTATTTTACCTAAAAATTTTGTTTTGGATGGATTAACTGATAGTAAAAAACTTTCTGAGAAGAAAAGAGATTTATATTATGAATATATAATGAAACATGCTTTAAGTGTAGGTATTGGAATAAAAGATGAAAATATTATAGATGATGTTAATATATATGAGGCAACTAAACTTGCAATGTATGAAGCAATTAATAATTCTAGTATTAAACCTGATCATGTATTGATAGATGCAATGCCATTAGATGATTTAGATATACCTCATACTTCAATAATAAAAGGGGATGCTAAGAGTATTTCCATTGCAGCAGCATCTGTAGTAGCCAAAGTTACTAGAGATAAAATGATGTATGATTTAG
>CAYNLX010000047.1:0-6119 GCA_964398265.1 uncultured Muribaculaceae bacterium
CCAGATAAAGCATAAGTACCTATAGATTTAATAGTTTTTCCTTTATAAGATGAAGGAACAGTGATTTCATATGATGTAGCATCAGTTGCATCTGTAAAATACTTATAATCACCACCATTTAATAATAATAAGTCATTTTCAGTTAATCCATTAGCATTTATGACAACATTCTCTGATGGAACAAATCCTCCAGTATATCTTGTTATCATATAATTAGAAGTATCTCCAATTTGAGCTAACTCCCACTCATCAACTTCGCTAGTCATTCTAACATTATCAATTTTGATATTACCTAAAAATTCTTTTCCTTGTTGATAATTTTGTAACCTACTATCATTATAATTAAATCTTATTTCTAACATATAATAATTTGTTTGTCCTGCAAAAATATATTCATCTTTATAAATAATACTATCTGACTCTTTATTATATAAATATTCTTCTGCGTTAGCGGTACTATAATTTAATGGTAATGTTTCAACCCCATATTCCTGATTTTCAGTTTCATATAATTCAAGCGATTCAAGTGATTTATATAAACTATAACTAAAATCATCTCTTACATCAGCTGTTGTACATGCTGCTGGTGTTGTTTCTGTTGTTAGATTATTTATACATTCTTTTTGTAGTGTTAAATCTGCATTTCCCACTATTGTATTAGTTGTAATTGTATCCCATAAAATATCAAAAGATTGAGTAACTGAGCCACTATTAGTTACACTAAAATATATAATTCCAGTCCAATCCTCTTTTAGATTATTAGAATTATCAAAATTAACTGAATTCCCATGTGTATATGTTATTCCTAAGTTTGCTGTTTTTAAATTTAATTGTTTTTGTGTCCCACTACTTGTTGCTGAAGCTGTAAAGTATGCATATGTTGCTCCTACTGTTAAAAGTAATACTACTGCAAAAGCTATTACTGCTATTACTATTTTCTTATCTTTCATTTTATTTACTCCTATCATATATAAAGTATAACAAAACTAATAAAATTGTCAATAATCATTTATTAATAATATAAAATAGGTATATTATTTCATATTTATTTATATTATTAATTAGATAATGGAGGAATTATATGATTAATAAACAAAATTTGTGGTTTTTAACTCTTTTTAGTTTAATATTAGTATTATGTATATACTACTTAACAATGTCTAATGATGTACTAGACACTATTAAAAATAACAATTCTAATAGCAATGCAGTTATAGAATATTATGAAAGTGATGCTTTAGTAGCATTAGAAGTAGAAAGAGATGAAGAAACTTTATTAGAAATGAATGCATTACAAGAAGTATTATTAAATGAAACTACCACTATTGAAGAAAAGAATATAGCATATGAATCATTAAAAGAATTAAATATTAATAAAGGAAAAGAAGAATCACTAAAAGAATTAATTTTAAAAGAACATAATTTAAAAAGTTTTATTAAAATAAAAGGAGATCAAATAAATATAGTAATTGCTAGTAAAGAACATAATGAAGATTTAGCAAATAAAATTATTAATACTATTCAAAAACAATATGATAAACAAATGTATATTACAGTTAAATTTCAAAGTTAATTAAATTACCTCACTAATTACGATAAACATTCATAAAATATTATGAATGTTATTAAGTGATAACTATAGAAAGTGAGGTACAAATGAAAAAAAGCATCTTAACCTTAAGAGAACAAGAAGTATTTAAATTATTAGTTTTAAATAAAACAACAAAAGATATTAGTAAAGATTTAAAAATAAGTGAAAAAACTGTTAGAAATCATATTTCTAATGCAATGCAAAAATTAGGTGTTAAAGGACGTGCTCAGGCTGTAGTAGAACTAATTAAGTTAGGAGAAATAAAAATATAATAAAAGCCCTACTGGGCTTATTTTTTTATTAATTTGTATTTATCTTCTATTAAATAATCTAATACATCTTCAAAATAATCAACATTACTTATAGGTTCCTTTAATACTAAATAATTATATAAATAGTCATATATATTTAATGGGAAATTTAAATTATTTAAAGTTTTAATAACATATTTTTCTTTCATTCCAACATCAAAGCCCAGATTATTAAATGATTTATTATCTAATACCCTTAATAATATATAAAGCATATTAGCTTTATCTTCGTTAGAAAAATCTTCTTTATATATATAACTTTCTTTGGAAAGATCAATTTGTTTACCATTATAATTTAATGAATAATTAGTATCCAAAGGATTATATGTAAGTAATCTATTTTCTTTAAATATTAGTGATGTATCCCAATCAAATAAAAAATAATTTTTATTTTTAATTAATATATTTCTATTAGCAACATCAAGTTGAACTAATCCTAATTCATGAATAGTTTTTAAAGATAATAAAATAGATTTATATAGTTTCAATATATCTTCAACAGTATATTTATTAAAATTAATAGAATTTAGACTATTATAGCCTCTTAAAAATTTTATTTTTATAGCGTAAGTACTACTATCGTCATCAATAATTTCAAATATATCATTAGGAAATAATAAATTTGGTAAACTTAAATCATGCAAAGATACAAGAAATTCTAAATAATCTAATGAATTTCTTTTACAAACTTTTATTAAATATTTAGAATCTAAATATTTAATATTATTTTTATAAGAATTATAATTCTCTAAACTATTAAATTCTTTTCTTGTAATTCTCTCCATATTATTTTCCTTTTTTTAATGTATAATTAAACTTAATTAAATAATCAAAAATATCTATTAAATAATCTTCATCATCAAAACCAGTTCCATAAGTATATGCTATTCTAAATCTTTCTTTAATAGTATCTGGCAAATCTAATTGCATACACATATGTTCAATTAATTTTAAATCAACAATACTAATAATTTTATTAGCATATAAATAATTAATTATTGTCATTAACATAAAGTGCTTTTCTTCTAAAATTAAATTAGTTTTCTCAGAATATATATTAAATTTATTAAAATATCTTTTAGCTTCGGTATGTAAAGATACTTCATCCAATGCATAGCTTTCTTCATAAAATAGTTTTTCATCTTTTATTATAAAAGAAGTATCAAAATCAAAAAATTGATAATCCAAATTTTCCGGATTGATTAATATATTATATCCATGAATATCGTTTACAAACAATCCGTTTTTATTAGCAGTATATAAAGATTGAAATAATTCCTTAAATAATATTAGTATTTCTTTAACTGAGTATTTACTAATATCCAACTCAGAAAAAGGAATATAATCTTTTAAAAATTTAGATTTTGTAATATATCCAATACAATGATTATTTTGTTTTTCTTCAAATATTTCTTCTGGTGTAGAAAAATGTTCTAATCTATAGTTTTTTAAATGATTAAGATATTCTATATTAACACTACACAATTTATAAACACTATCATCTAATCTTCGAACCCTATGATTATCTTCTAGCATAGGTAACTTATTAAAATTCTCAATAGAAAATGTTTGCAATTTAATCCCCCTTAAATTGCATAATATAATACCACATATCATATTGAAAGTAAAGATTTCATATATTTTTAATAGGTGGTATTGTGATAGAAAAAATATTAAAAAGAAAGATAACTATTATATTTTTAGCTCTTATGATAATTTTATTAATATATTTATTTCCTAAAAAAAATGAATCTTATTATTTTCCCATGGAAACAGAATATATAACTAGTAATAATGATGATTATGTATATTTAATAGATAATAATAATTATGTAGCATTAACTAGTATGTATATCAAAAATACTAACGCTTTAGAATTGGCCAAAGAAATTATTTCTATTCTAACAATAAATAGTAAAGAAAAAACCTATATTCCAGATGGATTTAAACAAATAATACCAAAAAATACAAAAATTAATGATATTTCTCTAAAAGATGAATTATTAAAAATTGATTTTTCTAAAGAAATATTAAATGTTACAAAAGAAAAATCAAGAAAAATGATAGAATCATTAGTTTATTCACTAACCAATATAGAAGGAATTAATAAAATAATGATATTTGTAGATGGAGAAAAATTAATAAAAATTCCTAATACAAATGAGATACTTCCTAATACTTTAGATAGAAACATTGGTATTAATAGATTATTTGAATTAGAAAGTTTTAAAAATATTACAGAAACAACTATTTATTTTATTGGGGAATATAATGAATCAACTTATTATATTCCAGTTACTTTATATAATAATGATAAAAAAGAAAAGATAGAAATAATAATTAATGAATTAAAAACATCTATTAACAATAATAATTTATTTAGTTACTTAAGAAGTAATGTAGAATTATTAGATTATGAAATAAAAGAAAATAATTTAAATTTATCATTTAATGAATTTTTATATGATAATTTTAATAAAGATAAAGTATTAGAGGAAGTAAAATATTCTATTTATCTATCTGCAAAAGATAATTATGATATTAAAAATGTAATATTCATTGTAAATAATGAAAAAATATCTACTGAAACAATAAAAAGCCTTGAAAAATAGGTTTTTTTGTTTTATAATTGTCATATGTCCACGTAGCTCAGCTGGATAGAGCATACGCCTTCTAAGCGTACGGTCACAGGTTCGAATCCTGTCGTGGACGCCATTAAAAAAATAAACTATTGAATTTCAATAGTTTTTTTTATAAACATTTTTTATTTAATAAGGAATCTTTATTAATACCATTTAAATAATCTCTTACAAGCATTATTTTTTTACCAAAAGGTTTAATTTTAGTAACTTCAATAGCTCCATCAATAGTTTTAATAACAAAACTATCTTTATTAACAGAAATAATCATACCTACTTCTTTTGAAGAATTATCTTTTATAATATTACATTCAATAATTTTCATTTCTTCATTATTTATAATAACATTTGCAAGTGGCCAAGGATTTAATCCTCTTACTTGATTAAATATTTCTTTACTTGTTTTAGTAAAATTTATTCTTTCTTCTTCTCTTTTAATATTCCAAGCATAAGTTACTTCATCTTCATTTTGTTTAATACTTTGATTAGTTCCATCAATTATACTTGGTAAAGTATTAATTAATAACTCTTTTCCTAAAACCATTAATTTATCATGTATCGTACCAACATTATCAGTACTAAGAATTGGAATACTTTTTTGAACGATTATATTACCATTATCCATTTTTTCGTCCATATACATTATAGTAATTCCAGTTTCATCATAGCCATCAATTATTGCATGATGAAGTGGAGCTCCTCCTCTTAACTTTGGCAGAAGTGAAGCATGTACATTTACACATCCAAGTTTAGGACAATCCAATAATTCTTTGGGAATTATTTGACCATAAGCACAAGTAATTATTATATCTGGATTTAATTTTATTATTTTATCATAATTATCCCTTATTTTAATTGGTTGAAATACTTCAATATTATTCTTTATTGCTTCTTCTTTAACTGGAGTATTTATTAATAATTGCTTTCTTCCTACACTTTTATCAGGTTGACTTACTACTAATAAAACATTACAATTATCAACTAGGGCTTTTAAAATAGGTACAGCAAAATCTGGGGTTCCCATAAATATTACTTTTAATTCCTTCATAATACACATCCTTTATATTTTATTTGGTGTTAAATCTATTTCCAGATTTACTTTTTTATTTGTTACATATAATTCATCTAAATACTTTAAACTATTTATTAATTTATTATCTTCTTTATATTTTATTATAATTTGAAATCTATATATATTATTAATTTTAAACATTGCAGAAATAGTTGGACCTAATACTATTGTATCACTATTTAAGTTTTGTTTTAAAAATAATGCAACTTTTTTAGATTCATTACTTGCTTCTTCATAAGATGATGAAGCTACTTTAATACTGCATAAATAATAATAAGGAGGATACGACAATTTGTGTCTTATATTCATTTCATAATTATAAAAACTATCATAATCATTTTTACTTACAAAATCTAGTGCATAATTATCTGTATTAAATGTTTGAATTATAACTTCTCCTTTTAAATTAGCACGACCTGCTCTACCAGAAACTTGACTTAATAATTCAAAAGTTCTTTCATGGCTTTTATAATCAGGTATATTTAATGTTTGATCAGCATTTAATA
>CAYNLX010000048.1:0-6030 GCA_964398265.1 uncultured Muribaculaceae bacterium
TTTTATTAACTCCTATTCTATTATAATTTTAGCACTCATTTATTATATAATCAATCAACTTAAATATATATATACATTTTATTTACAAAAAAAAGCTTATTTCAAAGCTTCTTTTCTTGAAAAATTTAATATGTTCTTTATCTTCTACTTATCTATTCTTTTTACTGAATAAAAATAGTAATCTCCATCAGCATTTTTCTTAAATGTTGCTTTATATTCAGAAAAGTCTTTATAGTTTTCTTCTAATATTTTTTGATAATCCTCACGTGAAATATCACCTTCTAATTTCTTATATGGTTTTAAAGAATCTAAATCTTCAGAATACTCTGTATACAATGAACCGAATTGAGTTGTTCCACTACTTATATAAACATATGCCTCATTACCTTTTACTGTATATTTATTATTGTAGGTAATAATTATAGGAAACGCAGTTCCACCACAACCATGATTACCTATATAAGCGTTTATTGGTTCACTATGAGTCCACATTGGACAAGAACTTATTTCATTAATCATTTTTTCTAACTTAGTTCCGAATAATTCTTGATATCTATCTTTTACATCACTATCTAAAACTACTTCAAACATCCCGTCAATATCATCATATTCTGTTTCTTTTGACAAATCAAAAATTCTAATAAATTCATTTACATAATTTTTTCGAGTTTTTGAAGAAAAGTCCATATCATAATATGGGGTTCTATTTCTACTAATAGAATTAAGTACTACTGCTAATTTTTGATCTTCACTTAATTTTTCTAAGGTAAGTTCATTATATAGAAAATTATTTGTTTTTCCTCCTCCATAAATATTATCCAAATATTTAAGTTTATTTTTTAATTCATTTTTAAAGCTAATAGATTTAATTTCTTGTTCTGTTTCTTCTTTAACTTCTTTAACTTCTTTATTATTTATAACTTTATCATAAACAATATAACTACCTAATCCTATTAGTCCTAAGACTAATAATATTATAATTGCTATTAATAATCCATTATTTTTCTTTTCCATTTTATTAACTCCTATTCTATTATAATTTTAGCACTCATTTATTATATAATCAATCAACTTAAATATATATATACATTTTATTTACAAAAAAAAGCTTATTTCAAAGCTTCTTTTCTTGAAAAATTTAATATGTTCTTTATCTTCTACTTATCTATTCTTTTTACTGAATAAAAATAGTAATCTCCATCAGCATTTTTCTTAAATGTTGCTTTATATTCAGAAAAGTCTTTATAGTTTTCTTCTAATACTTTTTGATAATCATTAGTTGTTTGATTATCATCAAATTTTTTGTAAGGTGTTTTTGAATCTAAATCTTCAGAATATTCTGTATATAATGAACCGAATTTAGTTGTTCCACTACTAATATAAACATATGCTTCATTACCTTTTAATGTATATTTATTATTATAAGTAATAACGTTAATTGGGCTTGTTCCACCACATCCACCGTTAGATATATATGCTTTTATTGATTCACTATAAGTCCAAGATGGACATAATCTAATTCTACTAACCATATTTTTTAACTTAGTTCCAAATAATTCTTGATATCTATCTTTTACATCACTGTCTAATATAACATCATACATATCATTAACATAATCTAAAGATTGGTTTTCTTTTGACAAATTATGTATTCTTATAATTTCGTTTAAGTAATTATTTTGTGTTATGTCTTGTGTATTGCCACTTCTAAAAAGTGAATTAAGTGCTACCGCTAGTTTTTGATCATCACTTAATTTTTCTAAACTAGCTTCTTTATATAAAATTTCTTCAACTCCTGTTATTGCAGTTATACTATATAAATAATTCATCTTATTTTTTAATTCATTTTTTAAGTTAATAGACTTTATTTCTTCTTCTTTTTCTACTGGTACATTTATTTCTTTAGTACCTTTAATAACTTTTTCAGAATCTTTATTATTTATAACTTTATCATAAACAATATAACCAACTGATCCTATTAGTCCTAAGACTAATAATATTATAATTGCTATTAATAATCCATTATTTTTCTTTTCCATTTTATTAACTCCTATTCTATTATAATTTTAGCACTCATTTATTATATAATCAATTAAATTTAAATATATATATACATTTTATTTACAAAAAAAGCTTATTTCAAAGCTTCTTTTCTTGAAAGATTTAATCTTCCCAAAATATCTTATTATATGAACCTACTTCATTTTTGTTATTCTCTGAAATGTTTTCAGTATCAATTCTTTCGCTAATCTTCTTTTGGTCTAAATCTACTTTTCTTATTTCCTTATTATCCAATAATACATAAAAACCACCTACACCACAAGATTTAATTTCATCATATAAAGTTGTAAAATTTGTAATTTTATATTCACTAAATATTTTAACAATATTATTATTGATATATGATTCTAGTTCCCCAATTGTAGAATAACCATATTCATTAACCTCATCATTAATTAAATAATATAGTTCTCCACTTTCTGTTAATATCAGTATTTTAGAAGTACCATAACTACAACCACCAAATCTACCTATTGATTTAATTTTTGAATCTATAACACTAATTTTTTTTGAAGTTGTACTATTTAATATCAATTCCTTTTCCGAATTAATTTGCAAAGTTTTTTTAGATATTATTTCATTATTGTTGTTAAAAGCTGCAGTTAATGTGATACCTAAATTATTTTTTTCTATTACTCTGTTATTAAAATAACTATAATCCGTTTTAATTTCTTCTTCTTTTTCTACTGGTACTTTTGTTTCTTTAATAAATTTTTCAGAATCTTTGACATTTATAACTTTATCATAAACAATATAACTACCTAATCCTATTAGTCCTAAGACTAATAATATTATAATTGCTATTAATAATCCATTATTTTTCTTTTCCATTTTATTAACTCCTATTCTATTATAATTTTAGCACTCATTTATTATATAATCAATCAACTTAAATATATATATACATTTTATTTACAAAAAAAAGCTTATTTCAAAGCTTCTTTTCTTGAAAAATTTAATATGTTCTTTATCTTCTACTTATCTATTCTTTTTACTGAATAAAAATAGTAATCTCCATCAGCATTTTTCTTAAATGTTGCTTTATATTCAGAAAAGTCTTTATAGTTTTCTTCTAATATTTTTTGATAATCCTCACGTGAAATATCACCTTCTAATTTCTTATATGGTTTTAAAGAATCTAAATCTTCAGAATACTCTGTATACAATGAACCGAATTGAGTTGTTCCACTACTTATATAAACATATGCCTCATTACCTTTTACTGTATATTTATTATTGTAGGTAATAATTATAGGAAACGCAGTTCCACCACAACCATGATTACCTATATAAGCGTTTATTGGTTCACTATGAGTCCACATTGGACAAGAACTTATTTCATTAATCATTTTTTCTAACTTAGTTCCGAATAATTCTTGATATCTATCTTTTACATCACTATCTAAAACTACTTCAAACATCCCGTCAATATCATCATATTCTGTTTCTTTTGACAAATCAAAAATTCTAATAAATTCATTTACATAATTTTTTCGAGTTTTTGAAGAAAAGTCCATATCATAATATGGGGTTCTATTTCTACTAATAGAATTAAGTACTACTGCTAATTTTTGATCTTCACTTAATTTTTCTAAGGTAAGTTCATTATATAGAAAATTATTTGTTTTTCCTCCTCCATAAATATTATCCAAATATTTAAGTTTATTTTTTAATTCATTTTTAAAGCTAATAGATTTAATTTCTTGTTCTGTTTCTTCTTTAACTTCTTTAACTTCTTTATTATTTATAACTTTATCATAAACAATATAACTACCTAATCCTATTAGTCCTAAGACTAATAATATTATAATTGCTATTAATAATCCATTATTTTTCTTTTCCATTTTATTAACTCCTATTCTATTATAATTTTAGCACTCATTTATTATATAATCAATCAACTTAAATATATATATACATTTTATTTACAAAAAAAAGCTTATTTCAAAGCTTCTTTTCTTGAAAAATTTAATATGTTCTTTATCTTCTACTTATCTATTCTTTTTACTGAATAAAAATAGTAATCTCCATCAGCATTTTTCTTAAATGTTGCTTTATATTCAGAAAAGTCTTTATAGTTTTCTTCTAATACTTTTTGATAATCATTAGTTGTTTGATTATCATCAAATTTTTTGTAAGGTGTTTTTGAATCTAAATCTTCAGAATATTCTGTATATAATGAACCGAATTTAGTTGTTCCACTACTAATATAAACATATGCTTCATTACCTTTTAATGTATATTTATTATTATAAGTAATAACGTTAATTGGGCTTGTTCCACCACATCCACCGTTAGATATATATGCTTTTATTGATTCACTATAAGTCCAAGATGGACATAATCTAATTCTACTAACCATATTTTTTAACTTAGTTCCAAATAATTCTTGATATCTATCTTTTACATCACTGTCTAATATAACATCATACATATCATTAACATAATCTAAAGATTGGTTTTCTTTTGACAAATTATGTATTCTTATAATTTCGTTTAAGTAATTATTTTGTGTTATGTCTTGTGTATTGCCACTTCTAAAAAGTGAATTAAGTGCTACCGCTAGTTTTTGATCATCACTTAATTTTTCTAAACTAGCTTCTTTATATAAAATTTCTTCAACTCCTGTTATTGCAGTTATACTATATAAATAATTCATCTTATTTTTTAATTCATTTTTTAAGTTAATAGACTTTATTTCTTCTTCTTTTTCTACTGGTACATTTATTTCTTTAGTACCTTTAATAACTTTTTCAGAATCTTTATTATTTATAACTTTATCATAAACAATATAACCAACTGATCCTATTAGTCCTAAGACTAATAATATTATAATTGCTATTAATAATCCATTATTTTTCTTTTCCATTTTATTAACTCCTATTCTATTATAATTTTAGCACTCATTTATTATATAATCAATTAAATTTAAATATATATATACATTTTATTTACAAAAAAAGCTTATTTCAAAGCTTCTTTTCTTGAAAGATTTAATCTTCCCAAAATATCTTATTATATGAACCTACTTCATTTTTGTTATTCTCTGAAATGTTTTCAGTATCAATTCTTTCGCTAATCTTCTTTTGGTCTAAATCTACTTTTCTTATTTCCTTATTATCCAATAATACATAAAAACCACCTACACCACAAGATTTAATTTCATCATATAAAGTTGTAAAATTTGTAATTTTATATTCACTAAATATTTTAACAATATTATTATTGATATATGATTCTAGTTCCCCAATTGTAGAATAACCATATTCATTAACCTCATCATTAATTAAATAATATAGTTCTCCACTTTCTGTTAATATCAGTATTTTAGAAGTACCATAACTACAACCACCAAATCTACCTATTGATTTAATTTTTGAATCTATAACACTAATTTTTTTTGAAGTTGTACTATTTAATATCAATTCCTTTTCCGAATTAATTTGCAAAGTTTTTTTAGATATTATTTCATTATTGTTGTTAAAAGCTGCAGTTAATGTGATACCTAAATTATTTTTTTCTATTACTCTGTTATTAAAATAACTATAATCCGTTTTAATTTCTTCTTCTTTTTCTACTGGTACTTTTGTTTCTTTAATAAATTTTTCAGAATCTTTGACATTTATAACTTTATCATAAACAATATAACTACCTAATCCTATTAGTCCTAAGACTAATAATATTATAATTGCTATTAATAATCCATTATTTTTCTTTTCCATTTTATTAACTCCTATTCTATTATAATTTTAGCACTCATTTATTATATAATCAATCAACTTAAATATATATATACATTTTATTTACAAAAAAAAGCTTATTTCAAAGCTTCTTTTCTTGAAAAATTTAATATGTTCTTTATCTTCTACTTATCTATTCTTTTTACTGAATAAAAATAGTAATCTCCATCAGCATTTTTCTTAAATGTTGCTTTATATTCAGAAAAGTCTTTATAGTTTTCTTCTAATA
>CAYNLX010000049.1:0-5756 GCA_964398265.1 uncultured Muribaculaceae bacterium
AGCATTATGATATAATTTTAATAAGTGAGATGATTGTATGGGATTTTTTAATAAGTTAAAAAAAATTGTATCAAAAAAAGAATTATATAATGAAAATATTGTGGCTTATGATAAAGGATTGGAAAAAACTAGGAAAGATTTTGTTTCTAAATTAAATATATTAGGTATTAAATATAATAAAGTTTCTGATGATTATTTTGATGAACTTGAAGAATTATTAATTAACGCAGATATAGGAGTAAATACAGTAGTATCTTTTATAGATAGATTAAAGAAAAGAGTTAAAGAAGAAAATATTATTAATACTTCATTTTTAAACGAAGTTATAGTAGATGAATTATTTATTATTTATGTCGATAATGATATATTAAGTGATAAAATTAATATAAACGAAAATGGCCCTACTGTTATATTAGTTGTAGGAGTAAATGGAGTAGGAAAAACAACTACTATTGGTAAATTAGCTTATAAATATAAAAATGATGGAAAAAAAGTAATGTTAATAGCTGGTGATACTTTTAGAGCAGGCGCTGTTCCACAATTAAATGAATGGGCTAATAGAACTGATTCATTATTTTATGGAAAAGAAAATAGTGATCCAGCTGGAGTTATATTTGATGGATTGGTTAAAGCTAAAAATGAAAATGTTGATATTGTGTTAATTGATACTGCTGGAAGATTACAAAATAAGATTAATTTAATGAAGGAGTTAGAAAAGATTAACAAAGTTATATCTACTCATGTTGACGGAGCACCGCATGAAACATTGCTTGTAATAGACGCCACTACTGGACAAAATGGAATAAGTCAAGCTATGGAATTTAAAAATATTGCGAATATAACCGGAATAGTGTTAACTAAATTAGATGGAACTGCTAAGGGTGGGATAGTATTAGCTATTAAAGAAGAAATTGGAATACCAGTTAAATTTATTGGCTTAGGAGAAAAAGAAAATGATTTAAAACCATTTGATATAGAAAATTATATTTATGGTTTATTTAAGGATATGATGTAAATGAATAATACAATATATTACAATGACTTATTTGATATATATGGAGAGTTATTAACTGAAAAAGAGAAAGAATATTTTAAATTATATTATTTTGATAATCTTTCTTTATCAGAAATTTCAGACAACAATAATGTTTCTAGAAATGCAGTTCACAAATCAATTAAAACAGTTGAGGATAAGTTGAAATTTTATGAAAATAAACTACATGGTTATGAATTGCTTAATGAATTGCATAAATTAAATAATCCTTCAATAGAAGATATTTTGTCAAAGTTATAGGAGTTATTATGAGAAAATTTAAATTAATAAATAAAAAAGAATGGACTAAGTATAATGATATAATTATATAGTAATATAAAAATACCAAAAAGATCAACTAAGCACAGTGCTGGATATGATTTTATAAGTCCGATAGAAATTACAATATCAAGTCAATCTATGTCAGAAATACTTACGGGTATAAAAGTTAATATGGAAAGTAACGATGTATTATCAATTATCCTAGAAGTAGTTTTGGATTTAAAACTAGTATTAGATTATCTAATACAATTGGAATTATTGATAGTGATTATTATAATAATAAAAATAACAAAGGACATATATTTATAAAGTTTTATAATTCTACAAAAGATGATTATAAAATTAATATAGGAGATAAAATTGCTCAAGGAGTATTTATTAAATATTTAATAGTAGATAATGAAGATGAAATTAATCTGGAGAGAGTCGGAGGATTCGAAAGTACAGGAGAATAAAAGAATATCTAGATTATTCTTTTTTTTTATGATACAATACTTTTTTATTGAAAAGAGGATTATGATGAAAAAAATTAAGTACGAAGATATAAGAACATATAAAATAATACCAAATGGTGATAGTGGCAGAACAGCAATATGTTATTTTTATGATAATAATACTTCTATTAAAATTTTTTATAATGTTGAAGAAATACAAAAAAGTTTTTTACCAGAATTAATTAATTATAATAATAAAAGCTTTGCATTTCCAATCGATTTAGTATATATAGATGATATTTTAATAGGACATACTATGGATTATGTTGAAGGTGATCAATTAAAAGAAATTCCTTTGTCATATAAATTAAATGATTTGATAAATGCTTATAAAAAAATATATAAAGATATAGAAAAAGTATCTGAAGATGGAATTTCATTTCGAGATTTACATTGCAAGAATGTTATTATTGGTGATAATTTTTTTATTACAGATACAGCAAGATTTGTAATTGATAAGTCAAATGATTTAGTTACATTGCAAAATTTAGAAATGTTTAATAGATTATTAATAACAAAACTAATGAAAATAAATAAATTAGTTATAAATAGTATTAAAGATAAAAAGTTCTCAGATGGATTAATTACATGTGATTCTTTAATTCCTTTTTTAAGAGAACTACAATGTATATCAGAAAATGTATATGAAGAAAGTGCTACATTAGATATAGTAAGAAAATTAAAACTATCACAAATACGAAAAATATAATATAATTATTATGGGTGATAATTAATGTTTGATTATTTAGGAAATAGATTAAGTAGTGCAATAAAAAATATTAGAGGAATGGGTAGGATAACTGAAGATAATATAAATGAAGCTATGAGAGAAATAAGAATGGCTTTATTAGAAGCGGATGTAAACTATCAAGTTGTTAAAGAATTCATTGCAATAGTAAAAGAGAAAGCATTAGGTTTAGAAGTTGAAAAATCTTTAAAACCTGATGAATTATTTATAAAAATAGTAAAAGATGAATTAATTAGTTTATTGGGAGGAGATTATGTTTCAATTGAAACAAAAAAGAATCCTACAATATTGATGTTAGTTGGATTGCAAGGTAGTGGAAAAACAACAACAGCTGGTAAATTAGCTAATTATTTAAGAAAGAAAGAATCGAAAAAGCCTTTACTTGTAGCTTGTGATATCTATAGACCAGCTGCAATTGAACAATTAGAAGAAATTGGTTCTTCACTTAATATTCCCGTTTATACTGAAGGAAAAAAAGATGTATTAGAAATAGTAAAGAACGCATTGGAATATTCAAAAAACAATAATAATGATTATATTATTATAGATACAGCTGGAAGACTTCATATTGATGATTCTTTAATGAATGAATTAATAAATATTAGTAAAAGTGTTAATGTAGATGAAACATTACTCGTTATAGATGCTATGATGGGTCAAGATGCTATTAATGTTATTACAGGATTTAATGAAAAATTAAATCTTACGGGAGCTATATTAACTAAGTTGGATGGTAATACAAAAGGTGGAGTAGCTTTATCAATTAGAAAATTAACTAATATTC
Organism: uncultured Muribaculaceae bacterium; assembly: GCA_964398265.1. Classification (GTDB taxonomy): domain Bacteria; phylum Bacillota_I; class Bacilli_A; order RF39; family UBA660; genus CAYNLX01. Next base: position 3,342 of record CAYNLX010000049.1, read on the forward strand.
CAATTAAATTTGTTGGTGATTCAGAAAAATTAGATGGATTAAGTGAATTTTATCCTGAAAGAATGGCAGAAAGAATTCTTGATATGGGTGATATACTTGCTATTGCAAGTAAGGTTGAAGAAGTAATAGATGAAAAAGAAGCAAAAGATCAAGTTAAAAAAATACAAAAGGGAAAATATGATTTATCAGATTTTTTAGCAAATTTAAAACAAATTAAAAAATTAGGACCTTTAGAAAATATATTAAAGATGTTACCACAAGCAAGAAGTTTGGGATTAAATAACGTTAATATTGATCCAAAGGATTTAGCTCATATTGAAGCAATTGTTTTATCTATGACTCAAAAAGAAAGAAAAAACCCAGATATACTTAAAGCATCTAGAAAAATTAGAATTTCAAAAGGATGTGGAAGAAGCGTGGAGGAAATAAATAGATTATTAAAACAATTTGATTCTATGAAAGATATGATGAAGAAAATGAATAATGGTAATTTTAAAATGCCATTTTAGTAGGTGCTTATGAAAAAATTAGATATAATTTATGAAGATAAAAAAATATTGGTTGTTAATAAAGAAAGTGGTTTATTAACGATTGCTAGTGGAAAAGAAAAAGAACATACGCTTTATCGTGAGGCAAGAGACTATGTGAAAAAGAAAAATCCTCATAATAAAATTTTTATTATTCATAGATTGGATAAAGATACTTCTGGAGTAGTAATGTTTGCTAAAGATGAAAAAATTAAAAGTTTATATCAAAATAATTGGAACTCTTTAGTGAAAAAAAGATATTATTTAGCAATAGTTGAAGGAAAAATGTTAAAGGAAAGAGATACTATAAAAACATATTTAAAGGAATCATCAACTTTGCAAGTATTTAGTACTACTAATCCAAATGAAGGTAAACTTGCTATTACAGAATATTGCGTAGAAAAGTATAATAAAGAATATACTTTATTAAATATTAATATTTTAACTGGAAGAAAGAATCAAATAAGAGTTCATTTAAGTGAGCTTGGGAATTCTATTGTGGGAGATAAAAAATATGGAAGCAAAAAAAATCCTATAAGAAGATTATGTTTGCATTCTAATTTATTGGTAGTAAAAGATCCTACTACAAATAAAGAGCTTTCTTTTGAAGCAAAAATACCCCATAATATGAAAATAATAATTGATACGATTTAGAGAGATTATTTATTAAAAATGTGCTATAATTACTATGTATTTAAAGGAGTGAATACTTTGAAAAAATGCGTTATTATCATGAATCCAGAAAGTGGTAAAAAAAATAAACAAAATTTATTATCTATGTTTAATGATACTTTAGTTAAATATGGATATAGTTGTGAAATAATTTTAACTAATAAAAAAGGCGATGCATATAGTATAGTTAAGAGTTTAAGAAAACCTGATTTGGTTATTAGTGCTGGTGGAGATGGAACTTTAAATGAAACTATTTCCGGGAATCTAGCAAGAAAAAATAAACTATTATTGGCGCCCCTTCCTTTAGGAACTACTAATGATGTTGGTTCAATGTATGGTTACACAAAAAATATTAAAAAGGATTTAGAATTAATATTAAGTGGAAAAGAAAAAGAAATTGATGTGTGTTTAATTAATGGAAAGCCTTTTCTTTATGTGGGATGTATGGGAAGCTTTGTTAATGTGTCTTATGAGACACCAAGAAATTTAAAAAAGCAATATGGAAAATTAGCTTATGCAATCTATGGTATTAAACAATTAAAAAATAAAATCAATAGATATAATGTAACATATAAAATTGATGATAAGGAATATAATGGTGAGTATTCATTTATTTTTATTACTAATACGAGTAGAGTTGGTGGATTAAACAATATATATACTGATATAAAATTGGATGATAAAAAATTTGAAGTTGCTTTATGTGATATAAAAACTAAGGCAGAAATAATTCCAAAACTATATACAATAATTAGTAAAGATATTAGAGATGTTCCTGGAGTAACATATTATAAAACAGATAATATAGAAATTATATTTGATGAAGTTCCGGAGTCATCATGGTGTCTTGATGGAGAAGAATACAAGCATAAAGAAAAGAAATTTAAATTTGAAATATGTAATGAATTTAAAATGTTAGTTCCTAAAAAGAATTTAAATAAATTATTTGAAGAAAATTAAAAAATATTATAAGAAGAAAGTTAATTCTTCTTTTTATATATTCAAAAGTCCAAACAGATGGTTTTATTTATCATAAAATACATTGTAAAGGAGTGTATTTTATGTATAAAGATTTTAGATGTGTTGAACAACAAGAAATACCAGAAAACAAAGAATGTAAACAAGAAAGGCCACTTCCTGGTGTAGTATGTTCTCCAGTAATGGAATGCCCAGAAGAAAGAGTATGTCATAGAGAAATATGTCATGAGGTTCCTCA
>CAYNLX010000050.1:0-5626 GCA_964398265.1 uncultured Muribaculaceae bacterium
ATGATTTAAAATTATTAGAAGAAAGATTAAGAACTAGATTTGCATGGGGATTAACTGTTAATATATTTCCTCCAGACTATGATTTACGATGTAAAATTATTAAAAATAAAATTTCTGGACATGAAGTTGCTAAAATAATAGATGATGACGTTATTGAATATATTGCTAATGCATGTGATAATGATGTTAGACATATAGAAGGAGCTGTAACAAGATTATATGTATATGCTGCGATGGTAAATCCACAAAAAATAACGTTAGATTTTGCAATTGAAGCTTTAAAAGATTTTGTTGGTTCTTCAAATAATATATATAGTAAAAATAACGTTGAAAAAATTATTAATGGAGTAGCTAAATATTATAAAATATCAGTAGAAGATTTAAAAAGCAAAAAAAGAAATGCAAACATAAATTATCCAAGACAAATAGCTATGTATTTATGTAGAATGATGACTGAAGAATCATTTCCTAGAATTGGAAGTGAATTTGGAAATAGAGATCATACAACAATAATGCATGGATGTGATAAAATAGAAAGAGATATTAAATCTAATTCTAGTTTAAACAATATTATAAAAGATATTAAAGATGTAATAAACAATTAATCCACAATAAAACAGTTATTTTTTATTGAAATATAGACAAAAAAAATAGTTATCCACAATATAAACAATAAAAACAATAATATAAATAAAAAAGAAAGAAGGAAAAAAAATGAAATTAAAAATTAAAAAAAATATCTTATTAGAAAATTTAAATTATGTAATAAAAGGAATAACTAATAAAACTGTAATACCTATATTAAATGGTATTAAATTTGAATTAACTAAAGAAGGTTTATATTTAACTGGAAGTGATAGTGAGTTAACAATCAAATCTTTTATAGAAACAAAAGATTTAATAAGAATAGAAGAAGAGGGAAGTATCATTATTCAAAGTAAAAATATTATTGATATAATTAGAAAAATGCCTTCTGAAGAAATCAATATGGAAACAATAGATGATTTAAAAATCAAAATATTTAGTAGTAAAAATGAATTTAACTTAAATTGTTTAAGTATTGAAGATTATCCTTCTTTAAAAATAGAAGAAAGTAAAGATCCTATTATTTTATCTACAACTATAATAAAAGAGTTGATAAATCAAACTTGTTTTGCTATTTCTACACAGGAATCAAGACCTTTATTAACAGGAATAAATTTTAAAATTAATGGAAATATTTTGGAATGTATTGCAACAGACTCATATAGATTGGCAAAAAAATGTATTACATTGAACAAAATAATAAAAGAAGATGTTAATATTGTAGTACCAGGAAAAAATTTATTAGAATTAGATAAAATAATTGAAGAAAATAATGATATTGAATTACATATATTTAATAATAAATTATTATTTAAATATAAAAATATTTTATTTCAAACCAATTTATTATCAGGAACATATCCAAATACAAATAATTTAATACCAACTGATTTTGAAAATATAATTAATGTTAATTATAATAATTATTTTGATGCAATAGATAGAGCGGCAATTATAACTCAATCAAAAGAAAAAAATATTGTAAAAATGTCTATTAAAAATAAAAAAATGCAAATATCTTCTTTTTCATCGGAAATTGGAAAAGTTGAAGAAAATATTAGTATAGATCAAAATAAAACAGATAATTTTGAAATATCATTTAGTGCTAAATATATGTTAGAAGCTTTAAAAACATTAAATAGTGAAGATATATTAATACTATTAAATTCAGATATTAAACCAATAATTATTAAATCTACTAGTGATGAATCTTTAATTCAACTTATATTACCTATAAAAACATATTAATTATGTTTTTTTTTGCTAAAATTCGACAAATTTCGACAAAAAAATATGTTATAAGGGTAATCATATTTTTGAAAGGAGAAAAATTTATGGATATTGTTGAATATGAAATTAATAATGATACATTAGCTATTTTATCTATAACCGATAATAAGAGCAAAATAATAGAAAAAAATAGTGAATATATTATTAATCTATCAAGTAATAAAATAATGGAAAATAGTTGTGAATATTTTGGAAGTTCATTAATTGGAAGACAAAAAGGAACAAAAAGCTTAATTGGTATTACTCATAAAGTACCAATTATAGTGGAAGAAAGCAGAAAAATTATATTTTTTCCAACCATTTCACCAAGACTAAAAAATTGTTCGTGGATTTCTTTAAATAATATAGATAATATTAAAAAAATTGATAAAGGTTCATCTATAATATTTAATAATAATAAGATATTAAATATAAGTATTCCTTATTCTATTATTGATAACCAAATATTACGAGCTTCTAGATTAGAATCAGTATTAAATAAAAGAATAGAAAACAGAAAAAAACTTTAAAAAAAGTATTATTAGTGATATAATAAATATATATGTATAGGTGTACAATCTACTACTAAAAATTTATAATAAGTGTTTAAAAGAGGCTAATAATGAAAATAACTAATTTAAAAATACAAAATTTTAGAAATTATTTAAATCAAAATACAAATTTTTTAAACAATACAAATATTATTATAGGAAAAAATGGAAGTGGAAAAACAAATTTAGTAGAAGCAATCTATATATTAGCATTTACAAAAAGTTTTAGAGGATCAAATGATAAAGTAGTTATTAATCAAGAAACAAAATTCACTAAAATTAAAGGAATTATTAATGAAAATAAAGTTACAGATAATTATGAATTTTATTTAACTGATGACAAAAAAGAGGTTAAAAAGAATAATAGTGTTCTTAAACAAAGTGATTATGTTTCAAATATTAACGTAGTGTTGTTTAATCCAGATGATCTTAAAATAATTAAGGATTCTCCAAGTGAAAGAAGAAAATTTATGAATTTGGAAATCTCGCAAATTAATAATGATTATTTAAAAGCAATTAATTATTATAATAAATTAATAAAACAGAGAAATAATTATTTAAAAACAATTTATGTAAATGGAAATAGTTCTTTAGAATATTTAGATATTTTAACCGATAAAATAATTGAATATGGTATCAAAATCCATAAAATTAGAAAAGAATATTTAAATAAAATAAATGTGTTATTTATGAATTATTATTATAAGATTACTGGTATAAGAAATATTAAATTAGAATATAAATCTGATTTTAATAATAAAACCAAAGAAGAAATAACAAAAAAATATAGAAAACTTATAGATAGGGATGTGGTTTTAGGAAAAACTACATTTGGAATTCATCATGATGATTTTGTTATTTTATTTAATAACCAAGATATTAAAGATTATGGTTCAGAAGGACAACAAAAGAATGCAATAATATCAATTAAATTAAGTGAAGTTGATTTAATAAAAACAATAAAAGGAACATATCCAATATTAATATTAGACGATTTGTTCAGTGAATTAGATAAATACAAGATTAATAATATTTTAAAATATTTAAAAAAAAGTATTCAAGTATTTATTACTATTACTGATATTAATAAAATAAATAATAAATATTTAGATGATGCTACTTTTTATAGAATAAACAAAAACAGAGTGGAGGAAATGAAGTATGGAAAATAATCATTATTCTGATAGTGATATTCAAGTTTTAGAAGGACTTGAAGCAGTTAGAAAAAGACCAGGAATGTATATAGGTTCAACAGGAGAAAGAGGATTACATCATTTAGTATGGGAAATCGTGGATAATGCTGTTGATGAAGCATTAGCGGGATATTGTGATGATATTGAAGTTATAATAGAAAAAAATAATATAATTACTGTTAAAGATGATGGAAGAGGTATTCCAACTGGTATAAATGCAAAAACTGGATTATCAACTGTTGAAACTATATTTACAGTATTACATGCCGGGGGAAAATTTGGAGGCGGAGGATATAAAGTATCCGGAGGCCTACATGGAGTTGGAGCTTCAGTAGTTAATGCGTTATCCACTTGGTTAGAAGTAAGAATTTATAAAGATGGAAATGTTTATTTTCAAAAATTTGAAAATGGTGGAAAAAGTGCTGGAGAATTAAAAATAATTGATAAATGTGATGAAAATAGGACCGGATCTACAATATCTTTTAAAGCAAATCCTACTATATTTCAAGAAACCACAGTATATAATTATGATACATTATTTAATAGATTAAGAGAAATTGCATTTTTAAATAAAGGTTTAAAAATTCATTTGAGAGATGAAAGAGAAGACAATAAACAAGCAGATTTTATTTATAATGGCGGAATTATTGAATATGTTCAAATGTTAAATAAGAATAAAAAAGGAATTCATGACACAATAGTATATGTAGAAGGTAAAGAAAACGATATTTCTATTGAAGTTGCATTACAATACAATGATAGTTATAATCCAGCTGTTTATTCATTTACTAATAATATTAATACTTATGAAGGTGGAACACACGAAGATGGAGTAAAAAGCGCATTAACAAGGATTATTAACAATTATGCAAAAAATGCAAAGCTTTTAAAAGATTCAGATGAATCACTATCTGGAGAAGATGTAAGAGAAGGATTAACTATGATCATTTCATGTAAGCATCCTGATCCACAATTTGAAGGTCAAACAAAAACAAAATTAGGAAATGTTGAGGTAAGAAAAATAGCTTCTGATGTTTTTTCTAACGGATTTGAAAGATTTTTATTAGAAAACCCAGAAGAGGCAAGGATTATATTAGAAAAATGTATGACAGCAGCAAGAGCCAGAGTTGCAGCAAAAAAAGCAAGAGAATTAACTAGAAGAAAAAGCGATTTAGATGTAGTAAATTTTGGCGGTAAATTAGTTGATTGTAAAGAAAAAGATGCAAGTGTTTGTGAGATATTTTTAGTCGAAGGAGATTCAGCTGGAGGATCCGCAATAAAAGGTAGAAACTCTATGACACAGGCAATATTACCATTAAGAGGTAAAATATTAAATGTAGAAAAAGCAAGAATTGATAGAGCTTTGAGTAACGAAGAAATAAGAACTATAATAACTGCATTTGGAACTGGAATAGGGCAAGAATTTGATCTTACTAAGTTAAGATATCACAAAATAATAATTATGACTGATGCAGATGTTGATGGGTCACATATTAGAGTGTTGTTATTAACATTATTTTATAGGTTTTTTAAACCAATAGTTGAAGCTGGACATGTATATGCAGCCCAGCCACCATTGTTTTGTATTAAGCATGGTAAAACAATTAAATATGTTTTAAATGAAGAAGAAAAAACTGAGTATTTATCTTCATTAAATTCAAATGTTAATCCTGTAGTTATGAGAATGAAAGGATTAGGAGAAATGGATGCAGAAGAACTTAGTGAAACAACAATGGATATTGATAAAAGAATATTAAGAAAAATAACAGTTGAAGATGCAATGGCAGCCGACGAAGTGTTTTCAAAATTAATGGGTGAAGAAGTAGAACCTAGAAGACAGTTTATTGAAGAAAATGCAGTTTATGTAGAAAACTTAGATATTTAAGGAGGAAAAAATGGATCACAGTAGAGATAGATTAGAAGAAAACAATATAGTAAGCGAAGTTAAAACATCGTTTCTTGAATATTCAATGAGTGTAATAGTTGCTAGAGCATTACCAGATGTAAGGGATGGATTAAAACCGGTAC
>CAYNLX010000051.1:0-5521 GCA_964398265.1 uncultured Muribaculaceae bacterium
TGGCAGAATTTGACTTACTTATTGCATCACAATTTATAATATACTATATTGGTAAGGTTCTGGATATTGATGTATCTAAACCAAAATATTCGGATAATGCAATGAAAATTTATTTTTATAAAGGAGATTTATAAAATAATCAGATGGTTTTGACATCATCTGATTTTAATTTGAAGCAGGATTTATTATATGAATGTGATATATTATTAGAACCATAAGCTCAGAAATGAGTACATACTTAAATAACTTTTAAGGGAAGATAATATAGCAAGTTTAATATAAGAATATAGAACTAAAAGATAAATTGTTTAATCTAATATTATAAAAAAAATTACGATTTGGAAAAATTAATAGAAATTTATTTTGACTTTAATGAATTAGCTCTTGTATAGCAATTATTTTTTGTATTAAAAAAGTTTTCCTTAGGAGTTGTGACCTTTAAAAAAATTCCCCCAAAAAAAGAACAATGGAAAAATAAAATACTTTTTTTAGAAACAAGCGAAGATGAGCTTTTGCCAGAATATATTGAATATTATTTAAGAAATTTAATTGCTCAAGGTATTATTGATGAAGTTAATGGTATAATAGTGGGTAAACCTTAAAATGAAACTTAATATGAAGAATATAAGAAAGCTTATAAAAGGGTAATAAGTGAAGAAACAAAAAGACCTGATTTACCTATTTTATACAATGTAAATATAGGGCATACTTCACCGATGTGTATATTTCCATATGGACAAAAAATTATGGTAAATTTAGATAAGAAAATAATAACTTTTATAGAAAAACCAATGAATTAATTCATTGGCTTTTCATTATTTATCATTGAAGTAATAAATACTCCATATCCCTTTTTAAAATTATTTTTATTAGCACTGCTAACTGCACCGATTAATTTACCATTTTGAATAATTGGAGATCCACTCATTCCGCTTATTAATCCATTTGTTTCATTTAATAATTTTTCATCAATTATTGTAAAATAAATATTTGTTTTATTACTTAAATAATTTTTAAAAGTAATATTTATTTCAAAATATTCTATTTTATTATCATATAGTGATGTAACTATATATGCTTTGCCAGTTTTAATTTCTTTTGGCATAGCTATTTCTATATTATTAGTTAAATTATTGCTATTGTAAGATCCAAATATCCCAATTTTAGTATCTTTATTATAATTACCTAATATAATATTTTCATCTACTGCTACTAATTTATAACCAATCGTATTGGTAGATTTAATACTACTTAATACATAAGAATCATAAATATTTCCATTAGTATTATCACTAGAATATTCATGACCTAAAGCTCCAAATGAATTGTCAGTTATATCTACATAAGTTAATGTTCCAGCAGAAAAATCTCCATAGTTTACTTGAATATTATTTTGATTATCATTAATACTATCAGTATTAGCTTTAATTCCAATACTATTTCCTCCTAAAAGGACAGTTTTTTTATAGTCTATAGTTATGACTTTATATACTTTATAAGTATAGAATGAAGTTAATATTAATAATACTAATACTATAATTAATAATTTTCTTTTCATATAACCAAAACCCCTTTGATTAGTGACATATAATATCATTTTTCTTTTATAATGTCAAATTGTGTTAAATAAAAAGAATATTTTACTTTTGTCTTTACATAAAAACCAAATAAAATATTAGAAAAGCATTTATTATAGTATAATTATATTAGGTGATTATTTTGAAAGTAATTGTAACAGGTGGTGGAACTGGAGGACATATTTATCCAGCATTAGCCATAATAAATACTTTGAAAAAAAATGAAAAAGATCTAGAAGTTCTATATATTGGTACACATAACAGAATGGAAAAAGATATTATACCAAATGAAGGTATTAGATATGAAGCAATAGAAATATATGGTTTTACTAAAAACATCAAGAACAATATTAAGACAGTTTTTTTACTTAAAAAAGCATATAATAAATGTATTAAAATTATTAGTGATTTTAAACCAGATATTGTTATTGGTGTAGGTGGTTATGTTACTTATCCAGTTATTAAAGCAGCACATAAGTTAAAAATTAAAACATTCTTACACGAACAAAATGCAGTTGTAGGGAAATCTAATAAATTGTTAAGTAGATATGCTGATGTTATTGGGGTATCTTTTAAAGAAAGTGCTTTAAATTTAAAATGTAAAGTTATTTATACTGGAAATCCTTGCGGAGAAAACGCTATAAATATTAAGCCTGCATCTAAAAAGGAATTTGGTTTATCAGAAACAAAGAAGCTTATATTAATCGTTTCAGGATCTCTAGGTAGTTCTTCTTTAAATCCAAAAATAAAAGATTTCTTAAAGAATATAGATAATACAAAGTACGAGTATTTAGTCGTTACTGGTAAGAATTATTTTAATTTTTTTAATGATATCAAGTATAATAAAAACATTCATTTTGAACCATTTATAAATAATTTGGCAAGAGTAATGAAAATAAGTGATTTAATAATAACTAGAGCAGGTGCTTCTACTATAAGTGAAATATTATCTCTTAATATTCCAAGCATTTTAATACCTAGTCCAAATGTTGCAAACAATCATCAGTACTATAATGCTTTATCATTAAAAGAAAATAATGCTTGTGAGTTAATCTTGGAATCTGAAGTTAATAATAAAAAATTAAATGAATATATAGAAGAAATATTAAATAATAAAGAAAAGTATTTACACATCAAGAATAATTTAAAAAAGCTATCCCTTAATGACAGTAGTACGATAATATATAAAACAATAAAGGATCTGATTAGATGAAAGAAATATTAAATAAATATGGTGAATTATTAGAAAAAGTAGATATGAAAAGTTATAATACTTATAGAGCATCTTCATTAGTAGATTATTTATTTTATCCTAAAAATATTAATTCTTTAGTAAAATCCATAGAATTTTTTAATAAAAATAAAATAAATTATAAAGTACTAGGAAAAGGCTCTAATATTGTTTTAAATAGTAATACTTTTCATGGAGTAATAATTAAATTAGATAATATAAATGATGTAAAAATTAAAAAAAACATTGTATATGTAGAAGCAGGAAAAGAGATAGCTACTATGGCAATGGATACAATAAAAAATAATTTAAAAGGATTAGAATGGGCTACAGGAATTCCGGGTTCTATTGGAGGTTCAATTATAGGAAATGCTGGAGCATATAACTCAAGTATTTTTGATTTTATTAAAACAGTTACTATATTAGATGAAAAATTAAAAATAAAGAAATTAAAGAGGGACGATATAAAATATTCATACAGAAATACTTCTTTAAAAAATAAAAATATTATAATAATATCTTGTGAATTAGAATTGTGTCAAGGAAATTATGAAGAGTCTCTTAAAATAGTAAATGATAGAAAAAAAAGAAGATTAGAGAGTCAACCATTAGAATATCCCTCAGCGGGAAGTGTGTTTAGAAATCCCGAAGGAGATTTTGCAGGAAGACTTATTGAAGAATTAAATCTTAAGGGATATCAAATTGGAGGAGCTCAAGTATCTGAAAAGCATGCAAATTTTATTATTAATAAAGATAATGCAAGTTGTGATGATATAAGAAAATTAATTAAATATGTTCAAAAACAAGTAAAAGAAAAGTATGGAATAGATTTAATAATAGAACAAGAATTAATTGAATGGGAATGATAATATGACTGAAACAAAAAAAGTTAAAAGAAAAAAGCTTAATTTTAAAAAATTATTTATTCTTTTATTATTTTTGTATTTAATAGGTTATTCTTTTTATTATGTATTAAAAATGCCAATAAAAAATATATATATAGAAGGTAATACATATATTAGTTCTTCAGAAATTATTAAAATTGCAAATTTAGAAAAATATCCGCCTATTTTTAAAGTTAATTCAAAAAAAATAGTTAAAAAATTAAAAAAATTAACTTTAGTAAATAACGTAAAAATAAAAAAGAATTTAAATGGTAAAATATCTCTTTTTATTGAGGAAAATAAGCCACTTTTATATAATAATAATAATGATACATATATATATCAAAATGGTGTTGAAGAAAAAAGTGATATTAAATATAATGGTATACCTATATTAATAAATTATGTAACTGAAGATATTTTTAAAGATTTTATTAAAAATTCTAAAAAAATTAATTATGATATTTTTCAACTTATTAGTGAAGTAGAATATTCTCCGTCGCTATCAAAAGAAAATAAAATTATTGATGAAACAAGGTTTTTATTTAGAATGAATGATAATAACACTGTTTATATTAATATCAAAAATCTAGATAATTTAAATTATTATAAAGAATCTATTACGCCGTTTGATTACAATGGAATATTATATTTAGATACTTCAAATGATGAAAATTTTGTTTTTAGTAAATATTAAGGCACTATTGATATGAATTATAATGATGAAATGAAAAAAAATATAAACCAATTTGATGAAAGAAAAACTATTTTATTACATAGTTGTTGTGCTCCGTGTTCAAGTTATGTTATTACTAGGTTAATGCCTTATTTTGATATTACAATATTATATTACAATCCTAATATAGAGCCACTAGATGAATATAATAAAAGAAAGCAAGAACAAATTGATTTTATTAATAAATTAGAAGCAAAAATAAAAATATTAGATTGTGATTATAATAATGATAAATATAGAGAATTAATTAAAGGAAATGAGCAAGATAATGAAGGTGGACTACGTTGTGAAAAATGTATTAAGCATAGATTATTAACCACAATGGATTATGCTATAGAAAATAGTTTTGACTATTTTGGTACAACTTTAACTGTAAGTCCACATAAAAATAGTAATTATATTAATGAAACTGGTTTAGATATATCGAAAAATAAAAACATTCAATTTTTAATATCAGATTTTAAAAAGGAAGATGGATATAAAAAAAGTATAGAAATATCTAAAAAATATAATTTATATAGACAAAACTATTGTGGTTGTATATTTAGTGTTCGTAAAGAAGTAAGTGAATAAAAATATTAATATTAGTTAGATTTTATTATTACAAATTATAATTAAAAAAGTTATATTAATAGAATTTATTTATGAATAAATAAAGAAACTAAATTTAAGAATGAAAAAATAATAAAAAAACACATAAAATGTAGTAAATAACTTGCTACATTCTATTTTTTTTGATAGAATTAGATATGGTTTTAAAACCAAATACACACGACATGGATTTAACTTATCGAGTGCCAATGGTGATGAGTTAAAGAAGAAGTGATCGGCGGATGTTAACGAAGGAGGAATTTATATGGCTGTAGTTTCTATGAATTATTTATTAGAAGCTGGTGTTCATTTTGGTCATCAAACAAAAAGATGGAATCCAAAAATGAAAGAATTTATTTACACTGCAAGGGATGATATTTATATTATTGATTTGCAAAAAACTCAAAGTATGATAGAAAGTGCATACGAGGTTATTAAAGATATTGCAACAAATGGAGGAACATTCTTATTTGTTGGAACAAAAAAACAAGCTCAAGAAGCA
>CAYNLX010000052.1:0-5503 GCA_964398265.1 uncultured Muribaculaceae bacterium
ATAATACCCAACATAGATAGAAAAAAACTTTTTTCTGAAGTAAATCTTTTTATTCTATTAAATATTTTTTTTCTTCTTTTATTGTCAACAACTTCACAACCAGTATCACTTTTTTTAAAATATGATTTAAGATTAATTATTCCTCCAACAATTGCTACTAAAGCTATTATTATTCTAATTACTTTAATTTGACTTAGCGAAATAGCGATACCTAACCATGAAGCCATTAATAAATAATATACTATTGCAGAAGTTATTAAAAATGTTAACCCTAATGACCACATTTTTTTTCTATCTTTCATTCCAATTAAAATACTAATCAAAAACAATAAAACCCACATAGCGCATGGATTAAAACCATCTATTAACCCAATTATCATAGAGATAAGCGGTAAAGAAACATTTTTTGCATTAATACTTCCAATAAGAGGAATAATAAATTCTTCATTATCTTCTTTTTGATTATTATTATTTAAACAAGATGATCCATTTTTTAAAAAAGATTCAACTACATTACATCCATTTTGATCATAATTCTTAATTGATTCTATAATTCGATCTTTTACAGTGTCATTATAACCAGTAAAAGATTCATCTCCAATAACAAGAAATGGAACAGAAGATAAATTAGCTGTACCAAATATTTCTTTAATATTATGCATTAATTTACTATTATCCTTGTTATCATTAATTTTATAATAATGTATTTCTAAGTTATATTCTTCTTCAATTGAATATAAAAATTCTTTTTCATGAGTACAATGAATGCATTCTGAACTATAAAAAAGATAAAGATCTATTTTATCTTCAGCAAATACAAATTTTGGACCTATTAAAAAAATTATTAAAGAGAATATTATTATTTTTATATATTTCATTTTATACTTCCTTTATTAGATTAATCAATTCTTCTTTTGTTTTTTCTCCTACTACTCTCAAAACTTCTTTATCATCTCTATAAATAATCAATACCGGCAATATTGATCCTACACTTAATTGTTGAACTTCTTCCTCGTCAATATCTAAATCTAATTCAATATTATCTATATTAAATTCATCTAAAACTTCATCATATATAGGTCTTTCTATTAAACAAGAAGGACACCAAATAGCACTAATTCTAATTGCTTTCATAGGCTAACTCTCTAATACATTCTATTAATTTAATTAATTCTTCTTTTGTAGTTAAATAAGATAAGCTTATTCTAATACTAGATAATGCTCTTTTTTCATCTTTTGTTATTTTATAAACTGAACCATTTAACTTTTTTTCACTAGAACACGCACTTAAAGTTGAAACAAAAATATCATTATCAGATAAATATTTTAAAATATAATCTTGATCTTTATTTAATATACTTATATTAACAATATGCGGAATACCATCATCAGTACTATTTATAATTACATTATTTATATCTTTTAAATTTATAATTAAATAATCTTTCAATTCTTTTACTATTTTATAATTTTTATCTAAATTATTAATACAATTTAATAATGCTTTTTCAAAAGAAATTATTAAAGGTAACGGAGGTGTTCCACTTCTAAAAATTGATAAACTCTTACCACCATGAATAAGCGGTGTTAATTTAATTTTTTTATTAATAAGTAATGCTCCAATTCCCTTTAATCCATAAAATTTATGTGCTGAAAAACTAACTAAATCAATATTATTTAAATCAATATTTATTTTTCCAATACTTTGAGTCATATCAACATGAAAAAAAGTATGTTCATGTTTTTTAATTATTTTTTTAATTTTATTTATTTGTTGTATTATACCTACTTCACTATTAACTGAATGAATAGAAACTAAAATAGTATCTTCCGTTAATAATTCCTCTAAATTATTCAAATCTATCGTACCATTTTCATTTAATTTAACAAAATCTACTTTAAAGCCCTTCTTTTGAAGAAAATTACATGGTGAAATTACTGAAGAATGTTCTAATTCAGTGGTAATTATATGATTTCCATAGTTAGAATACATATCTGCTATCCCTTTAATAGCCAAATTATTAGATTCACTTGAACCACTTGTATAAATTATATCTTTATCTGTGACATTTAATGTCTTCAGAATATTTTCAGTGGATTTTTGTAATATTTCATTAGAAATTAATCCCAATCTATGTTTAGAATTAGGATTACCTATATAATTTATACAGGCGTCATCAAAAGATTTTAACACTTCTTTATTTACCGGTGTTGTGGCAGAATAATCTAAATATATCATAATTACATCTCCATAAAAATTATATCATAATAACATTAAAAAAATAAATTAACTTTTATTCTTTAATATATTTTATATTATTAAAATCTTTCTTTATTTCATTATACATTTCTTCTTCTCCAATAAATAATATCTCATCAAATTTTTCTGCTAAAGCAATATACTTGTTATATGATTGACTGTTTTCTAAAAACATTTCTCCATTTAAATCATATTTAATTTTTATTTTAGTATATTTATTTATTAAAAATGTATTAACTCCAACAAAATTATTGTTTATAAACAATACTATTTTTTTATTCTGATATATGTTAGATAATACTACTTTTAAAGTTATTAATGGTTGTCCATCAGTTATAACAAATAATATTTTAGATTCTGGATTAAGATTATATAAATCTAAATCATCAATTTTAAAATTTTCTATTAAATAATTAATATTATTAATACTATCAGAATAACCCATTATATCAAAATCAATATTATCTATTTCTTCTAATTGATATTGATCTTTTTTTATTAAATCAATATATTCATATACTAGATCTTCTTTAATCATTATTATCACCTTTTACTAGACCACTTTTGGTTAATATTTCTTCTATTTCTTTTAGAATATCTTCAGAGTATTCCCTTTCGTTAATTTTTCTTATAATATTATATCCCCAATTTTTAGTGTGAAATACTCTTTTAACTTCCATATCACTATTTTTTATTACATCAATTATTTCCAATTTAGTTAATTGAGATAATTCAATAAAGTTTTTAATATCCATTACATATGTTGCTTCATATGAAGCAGGAATAGTTTGATCTTCATCATTATAATATTTTTCAAAAACCACGATACCATTTTTATAAATGTATCCAGAATATCCAGCAAATTTGTTTATTCCTCTTATTTCATATATATAGTCCATCTTTTCTAAAAGTTTTTTTCTTTCATTTATTAACTCAAGTCTTCTTTGTCTTTCCTCTAAATCTATTCCTTTTCTTATTTTCTTTTCTCCTGTATCTATGTGTCTGCCTATTTTTGCTCCTTCACCTTTTTTTATAAACTCCCATGAAGTCTCAATTATTTTTGCTTGTTCTTCAGTTAATAATTTTAATCTAGTTTCATTTGCCTCTTCCAATGAAATTCCACTTTTATAATCATCTGTAGTAAATATTTTTGCTTCAGGATTCTTTTCTAATAAACTCTTAGTTCTTTTTTCCAATTCATCATATGAAAAGGATGATATTTTTTTCCAATTCGAATCTATAAATTTTCCATATATTATTATTTGGTAATTTTTATTATTTTCTTTAACTTTATTCATGTGTGCTATTAAATTAATAGGATACTCCATACACTGAGTTAGTTCACCTTTTTCTTCAAATAATTGCTCGCTTAAAAATAAATGTTTCATAGCAACATATAACATTAATTCATTAGAATTAAAATAACATAAATATTTATTTGTATCTAAAGCAGTATTAAAATAATCTAGTATCTCTTCAAAATATTTTCTCCATCTTTTTAATATTATTAATTTTTTCTCCATTAATTCTTCATAAGAAACTTTCCTATTCATTTCTTTATTTACTAATAATAATTCTTTTTGTAATTCGAAGATTTCATTTGGATCATTGCTTAAAATATCTTTAATTTTTTGATCAAATAAAGATTTCATTTTATCTATTAATTTTTCATCATCAATAAAATCTTCATTTTCCATAAATTCGTTCAATACTAAATCTTTATTATATGGATATAACATTAAACATAGCTTTACTATTAATTCAGTTTTAGAAAAAAATAAATTTGTTGATTTAGATTTATTATCATATCTCATTTCAAAATTTGGAGAAAAAGTTATATTTGCATTTGGAGTTCCCAATATATCTTTAATTTTTTGATAAAATTTCTTTTCTATTAATTCTTCAAACTCTTTTCTTTTTTTATCTTGTCCATTTAACATATATAATAATTCTTTATAAGACAATATTATAGCATTATTATTTGGAGCACAAAATTTTATTATTTTATCATAATCCATTATAATCACCTAAAAATATTATACATTATTTTACGTTCCTTTACATCATTTGTTTAACTAACTTTACACTTATTTGTTATAATATAAAAAAGGAGAAATAAAAATGATAAAAGAATTTAAAACATTTATAAAAAGAGGTAATGTTATTGATTTAGCAGTTGGTGTTATAATGGGTGGAGCTTTTGGAAAAATTGTAACTTCAATAGTAAATGATCTATTAATGCCGCTTATTGGTATAGTAATTGGTGGATTAGATTTTTCTACATTAACTTTAAAAGTAAAAGATGCCACAATTAATTATGGACTTTTTATACAAAATGTTATCGATTTCTTAATAATCTCAATATGTATTTTCTTATTAGTTAGATTTATTAATAGAATTGATAAAGTCGTTAAAAAAGATGATGAAATTAAAAAAGAAGATATGCCTAAAAAAACTGATGAATTAATAGTTTTAGAAGACATAAGAAAATTATTAAAAGAATCAAACAAAAAAAATGCTAAATAAAATAGCATTTTTTTTAATATTGAATACCCCATATAACTAAATGTTTTGCTTCTTTACCACAACATACACATTTATCTGAAATAAACGATTCATTCTCCATAATACATCTAGATTTTAATCCTCTTATTTCCTTCATTTTTAGTTCACATTCTTCATTACCACACCACATAGCTCTTACAAATCCTTGTTTATCTTTAAAAATATTTTCTACTTCTTCATAAGTGTAAGCAGTATATGACATATTATTAATCCTATTTAAAGCATTATTAAATAAATCATCTTGTATTTCTTTTAGTGTATTTGTTACCATAGATTTTACTTCTTCTATTTTAATTACTTTTTTATTTCTGTTATCTCTTCTAACTAAAACAATTTCATTTGATTCTAAATCTCTAGGTCCTATTTCTATTCTTAATGGAATTCCATTAACTTCTGCTTCTGCAAATTTATATCCAGGTGATTTTTCAGAATTATCTATGTAACAAGAAATATCTATTTTTGTCAATTCTTCTTTTATATAATTGCATTTTTCAATTACTTTATCTGTTTCTTTAATTGGAATTATTACTACTTGTTTAGGAGCTATTTTGGGTGGCAATACTAAACCATAATCATCGCCGTGAACCATAATTAATGCCGCTAACATTCTCGTAGATATTCCCCATGAAGATTGATAAGGATATTCAAGTTCATTATTTCTATTTAAATATTTAATAT
>CAYNLX010000053.1:0-4891 GCA_964398265.1 uncultured Muribaculaceae bacterium
TATTCAGTAGGAGTGCAAATTGAGGTAAAAGCTGTCCCACCAATATCAGAAACAGTAAATCCACCATTTGGCTGAGTTTTATTATTTATATAATTAGATCCATCAGTATACCATAATTTATATGAATAAGAATCATCACTATTTAAAGTAATCTGTATTGCTCCACTATTAGAAGCAAAACTTTTTTCTGTATATCCTTCAGTTTTTAATGTTGCTAACGAAATACACCATGAACTAGGTAAAGCCGAAGTCATTGATTTATCAGTATATGCTGTCTGAGCAATTTTTACAATTGAATTTGATTCAGTAACAAAAGCATTTTTTCTTGCGCTTTCCATTAATCTAAGTACTGCTGGCATTGCAAGTAAAATTAATACTGATAATATTACTATTACAGCTAATAACTCCATTAATGTAAATCCTTTTTTATTCTTAATCATTTATATCATTCCTTACTATAGATAGCATAACATTTTTTTTTATGCAAATCAAGAATAATTATCTATTGGAGTACTTCTAAAACGCTTGATACCATATCTAAATTATCTAATGCATTTGTTACTTTATCTGTCATTCTTAATTTATAATTATCTTTCATAGTATTAATAAAAGACTTATAATTATTTGAATCTCTATTTAATTCTTTTATCCAATAAGAATTCTTTTTTAATAAATTATACATTTTATTATTTTCTTTTAATTTAATTTGAATATCTAATTCCATTTAATCCTCAAAAATCTTACTAATAGGTCTTGAAGACAATGGCCCTTTAGCTAATGATGCTACACTTCCAGCCACTCCATCTTTGGCAGTTAAATCTTTTATAAGTTCTAATGCTTTTTGTGCCGTTCCAATATGCTTTTGTATAGAATCACTATCAACTTTTTTTACAAAATCAGTAATAGTACTTGAAGCAGTTTTATTAACACTTTTTTCTTCTCTATAATCATCCCATATTTCATTATCTGAGCCATATAAATCATATAATTCATAAAACTTTTGCCATGTCATATTTCCATCTTTAACATGTTTAATTAAATAATTATTATCTTTTACGAAATTTTTAAATTCTTGTTTTTTATCCATAATAAATCACCTGTAATATTATATGAAAAAAACATTTATTTATTTTGCTATTTCTTTTTTTCTTTTCTTATATTCATTATATTGGTTATCAATTTTCACAATAATCATTCCGATTCTTTTAGCAATTTCAGTGTTCATAATAACATTATCAGCAGTTCTTAGAAAATGTCTAATAGTCCTATTAAATAAACATTTGATAATATCTTTTTTATTCTCCCAATTATAATCAGAATTTATTAATTCTTCTAATTCTTTTAAAGAGTTTTCTAAAGTAGAATCGCAATTAATTATTACACTTTCAATTAAAGTATATAATTTAGAATCTGGATCTAATTCATCCATTCTATATAATAATTCTAATAATGTTTTTTTTGTTCCATCTGGATAATAGAATTCTTTTAATATTGGATATTTAGAAAAACAATCTTTCTCTTTAGAATTTATTATTAAATCTTTTATTTTTTCATCAAATAATATATCCACTGAAACAAAATCTTTTATAAAGATTCTTTGATGATTTCTATAATGAAATAATCTATCGAATATTATTTGCTTAAAATAATATTTTTTATCTTTATTATTCATTTTTATTTCTAAATAATCAACATAATCAATAGTTTTAGAAACAGATCTAATTCTTGCAACACTTTCATAATTTAAATCATCATAATTTAAATCTTTATATCTTTTATTTTTTATCAATTCATCTTTTAATGCTTCATAATCATCAAAATTTGGTATTTTTTGCATTTGATTAAATTGTTTTACATGTTCTATTTCATGAAAGATTGTAACAAATGCTTCATACCATCTATTTTGACTATGTAAAAAATAATCAATTAATACTTTAGATAATTCAATTTGAAAAGGTTTACTATCTGTATCAATTCTTCCTAAGCATCTTTCATTTCCATCTTTATCCAAATCTAAATAAGGTAATACATGACAAACTACATTAATATTATATTTTTTTGCTAAATTAATTGTCATTTCTTCTAATAATACTTTAGTAGAATAATAATCTAATTCTAAATTTCCTAACAAATAATTTTTAAAACAATAATTAATTATAGACTGATCTAATATTTCATAAGGATTCTTTTTTATAAAATTATTCAAAACCCTTTGAGATTCTTTTGTTAATAACAAATCATCTTTTGCCATTTGTAAAAATATTGCTAATAATTTATCATAAGTCATGTATATAATCCTTTCTACATATTATAATTTAAAATCCTCTATAAAATCATCTATTGTCATTTCTTTTACTTCTTTTGATTCTTTAATTTCTTCAACTTCAACTTGTTCTAATTCTTCTGATTTAGTAGATAATTCGCATACTTTAAGAACATCATCAAAATCTTTTTTAGATATAATACCACCAGTACTCAATAAATCCATTATTGGAATTTCACTATTTTTTATTTCATTAAAATCTTCATTTATTTTTATATTAAAAATATCTTTAGAATTAGAAATAAATGCTTTTAAAATATTGTAAGATACACTTTTAACTTTTTTAAGTAATAATATACCTTTTTTTGCTCTAGATAATATTTGTAAATCTGATAATTTTAATCTTTTGGCAGTTTTATTATTTGTAAAAATATTTAAATAATCTTCTACATCAAATGTACAGCCACTTACAACGTAGTCATTAGTTAATTTAATTCCTTTTACTCCACTTGCTTTAGAACCCATTAAAGGTATTTCTGTTTCATTAAATCTTAAACAATATCCATTATTAGTTATTATTACTACATTAGTTTTATTTATTGATATGTTTACTACTTCATCATTTTCTTTAAGATTAATAGCTTTGATTGTTTTAGAATACCTAGAAACTTCATAATCAGATAATAAAGTTTTTTTAACAATTCCATTTCTCGTAAATAATAATATACTATCTTTTTTATTAAAAATAACACTACCTATTACTCTTTCATTTTCTCCAATAATAACATTATTATTAATATGTTTACCTATTTCTTTCCATTTAGCTTCCACTATTGTATGAACCGGAACAAAAATATAATTACCTAAATTTGTAAATAATAATAAGTTATCTTGAGTTGTTACATCATATAAACCAATAACATAATCGCCAGGTTTTAATGTTGTTGGTTCATTGTTAGAAAGAGCGTATGATTTAGTTGGAACTCTTTTTACATATCCATCATTAGTAATTACTACAACTACATTCTCAATAGTAATCATTTCTTTCATATCTATTTTAATTTCTGTTATTTCTTCTTTTATTTCTGTTTTTCTTTCAGTAGCATATTCTTTTTTTATTAATTTCAATTCCATTTTCATAACAGATTTTAGTTTTTCTTCATTAGCAAGTATTTCTTCTAATCCAATTATTGCCTTTTTTAATTTATCGCTTTCTTCTTGTAATATAGTTACATCTGTATTAGTCAATTTATATAATTGTAACAATACAATTGCTTCAGCTTGTTCTTCTGTAAAACTGTATTCTTTTACTAGATTTAATTTTGCATCTAATTTATTTTTACTAGCTCTAATTGTTTTAATAACCTCATCTAATATAGAAATTGCTTTTATTAATCCTTCAACTATATGAAATCTTTTTTTAAAAAAAGCCAAATCAAAATTAGTTCTTTTAGTTATCACTTCTTTTTGATGAGCAATATATGCATCTAATATTTCTATAATACCTAAAGTCATTGGACTTCTATCTACTATTGCCACCATATTATAATTATAAGATACTTGTAATTCAGTGTTTTTTAGCAAATAATTTATTATTAGTTTTTTATTACATCCATTTTTTAAATCAATTGCAATTCTTAAGCCTTCTCTATCAGTTTCATCCCTTACTTCTACTATTCCATCTATTTTTTTATCTATCCTGATATCAGCTATTTTTTTAACTAATAAAGCTTTATTAACTTCAAAAGGTATTTCTGTAATAATAAGTTGTTCTTTACCCTTTGATTTATTAAATTCATATTTACTTTTTACTATTACTTTTCCTCTACCTGTTTTAAAAGCTTCAACTATACCTGATTTTCCTTCGACTATACCGCCAGTTGGAAAATCAGGACCCTTTACTATATCTAATATAGAATCCATATGACAATTTGGTGATTCAATTCTTTTAATAGTAGCATCTATTATTTCTCCTAAGTTATGTGGAGGAATATTAGTAGCATATCCAGCAGAAATTCCATTTGCTCCATTAACTAATAAATTAGGAAATTTTGCTGGTAAAACTGTTGGTTCTAAAAATCTATCATCAAAATTAGGAGCCCATTTTACTGTATCTTTTTCTAAATCTCTTAATAATTCACCGCTTATTTTTGAAAGTCTTGACTCAGTATAACGATATGCTGCAGCACCATCACCATCCATAGATCCATTGTTTCCATGAATATCAACTAAAATATTATTTTGTTTCCACCACTGACTCATTCTAACCATAGCATCATAAACTGACGAATCACCATGTGGATGAAATTTTCCTAAAACATCTCCAACTGTAGCAGCACATTTTACATATCCTTTATCCCATGTATTATTAGCTTTATACATTGAATATAAAATTCTTCTTTGAACAGGCTTTAAACCATCTCTAACATCAGGAATAGCTCTATCTTGAATTATTTCTTTAGCATATTTACCAAATCTATCTTCCATAATAGTCTCTAAAGCATAATCTTGAATTCTTTTTATAATATCTTCCATTATTTCACCCTACTTCCTGTATTCATCTTCTAGAGTAAATTCAACATTTTCTTCTATCCATTCTTTTCTAGGTTCTACTTTATCACCCATAAG
>CAYNLX010000054.1:0-4887 GCA_964398265.1 uncultured Muribaculaceae bacterium
ATCAACTTTCAAATCTTCTGGTTTAATTTCTATTTCTGGCATTTCTTCTATTTGAGGTATTATTTCTACACTCGCAAAAGAAGTATGTCTTCTTTTATTAGAATCAAAAGGAGATATTCTTATTAGCCTATGTACTCCTTTTTCCCCTTTTAAATACCCATAAGCAAATGCTTTTTTAACTAAAAGAGTAATACTTTTAATTCCTGCTTCGTCACCTTTTTGTTCCTCTATTATCTCATATTGATAATCGTTTTTATCAAAATATCTTGTATACATTCTATATAACATATTTGCCCAATCACAGGATTCAGTTCCACCTGCCCCTGAATGTATTTCTAAATAACAATTTAAGTTATCATATTCATTACTTAACATAAGAGATATTTCTAAACTGTTTATTTCTGTTTCTATACCGTTTATTTCTGTTTCTATTTCCTCTAATAAATTGTCTTCTGATAAAGATATAATTTCTTTTAAATCAATTATCTTTGAATTAATAATATTAAAAGACATTAATTCTTTTTTTAAGTTTATTAATTCTTGATTAATGCTATTTGCTTCAGAAGGATTTTCCCATATACTTGGTATATTAATTTGTTCTTCTAAATAATTAATTCTTTTTTCTTTTGTTTCCTTGTCAAAGCATCCTCCCTAAAGAATTTATTTTTGACTCAAAATCGTTCATTTTTTTTTCTATTTCATATGCTTCCATAATTATTCACCTACTACGATTTTACCATTCGAAGAGTTTTTTTACTAGTCTCTTTTATTTCTGATATTATTAAGTCAGAAAAATATTGCTGATTTTCTCTATTCATTATTCTTTCAAAATACTCACATAACATTTTATTATTTAATGGAACTATGATATTTTTATATATCTCTTCTAGTTTAATATCATGATCATTACTAGAAATATAATTTTCTAAATCCTCATTTAATAATAAAGATATACTTGATATCATCATTTTAATATTATCTGTATAAATATTTACATCATTTAATTTATAACTTTCTTTATTAGGAGTAATTAAATAACATTGTTTAAATTTATTTTCATCTCCTGGAAATCTTAAACAATCTAAATCTATAATAAAGCCTCTACCTTCTTTATCAATTAATAAATTGTCTAAATGAATATCTCCCAAAAAAATATTTCTTTTATGCATGGTTTCTAACGCAATATAAATATCAATAATTGCCTTTACTTTATTTTCCATATTTAAATTATTATTAATAGCCTCTCTAAAAGTATAGGAATCAGAAATATATTTCATAGTATATCCTTTAAAATCATTATCAACATATACTTCTTCAAATAATCTAACTGTATTTGGTATTGGATTATTAATCAAATAACTAACATTTCTTTTTATTTCATCATAAAAAGGTATAGAATCTTGAAATATCTTTAATAATATTTCATCATTATAATGATATATAATACCACCATTATTATGATGTCCTTTTTCTATACTAAGCATAGCTAAATTATTAATATTTTCTTTACTTATATTCATTTTAATCTTTCTTTCATATAGTAATCTTTTTTTCTAGATATTATAACAAAAATAAAAAGACTTTAACATCTTTTTATTTATTTTTAGATTTTTTATTTGTCCTTTTGTAAAATATTATTATAAATATCACTATTGAAATTATTAATAATACAAGAATTATATTCGAGGCTTTATCAAATAAACTTAAAATATAATCTTTCTTATCTCCTGCAAATGCTCCTATACAAACTAGTACAGTATTCCAAATGGCGCTACCTAGTGTAGTATAAATAATAAACTTTAACATAGGCATTTCGCTTATACCTGCTGGAATACTAATTAAACTTCTTACAACCGGAATAAATCTACAAAAAAATACAGTTTTATTTCCTTTAGTTGAAAACCATTTATCAGCTGAATCAATGTCTTTTGGTTTTACTCTTAACAATTTGCCAAACTTGCTAGTAACTAATTTTTTCAATCTCTCTTTATTAACTAATTTGCCAACATAATAAAGCGCTATAGCTCCAAGAAGTGACCCTATTGTTGAAGAAATTATTACCCCAATAAGAGTCATAGTGGTATTAATTGTCATAAACCCACCAAAAGTTAATATTATTTCACTTGGTATTGGGGGAAATAAGTTTTCTATTAAAATTAATAATCCTATCCCTAAATATCCAAAATTATTCATAGTTTCTATTATAAAGCTTTCCACATATATCACTCTTTCATTAAATGATTATATCATGTTAATAACAACGTTTTCAACCAATCTTAATCACTCATTTAATTTTATTCTTAATATTTTTTATTTAATATGTCTTTATCATTAAAAATAAATTTAATTCATCTTTTTTTTATTTTGTTTATTAAATACAGATAGAATATACATATATCCCTTTTCTATTTTTACTTCTATTTTATTATTAGTTAAAAAGATTTTATTTAATTCTTCCATTACATTTTTACCATCATCCATTAATTCATAAAAACTGTTATACGATTTTTCTTTCACATTAATAGTTTTATTAATAACCTGTGTATTAAGAATAGAATCAGTTACCATTTCGCTATATTGCCAAATTAAGTATGGTGAATCAAATTCTTCTCTTTTAGTTTCTGGATATAACTGTTTCCATTTTTCGAACCATATAAAGTGTAATGTCTCATGAGCAGCTACTTCCTTTACTTTGCTTTCTTGTTGATCAGTAGAAATAGCAAAACTAAATGAATCTAAATATCTTGGAAATACAGGAATAATTCCAACACTTGCATCAATTGATTTTTTATCTTCCGGCCATGATATATTAAAATATTCAATTAGAGCTTTAAAATAATCATCATTATGATTTGCCCATATGGTATTATAATTATTAACATCGTTCGTTATTTTATCAAATTCTGCATTATATTTTTTAGTTACAACTTTTTCTATAATCATACAAATTTCCTCTTTAGATAAATTTTTTTGTAGATTATTTAATTCTGGAAATAATTGAATAGTATAATTGTATATGCTTAATGGTCCATCTTTTTCAAAATAAGCCCATTTAACTAAATTTATATTTTCACTAAGTGTCATTTGCCTAAATTTAATTTTTGGAATTATCACATTACCATCTCCATAATTATTATATCATTTATATGGATTTTTTAAAAAAAAAATACATTTTCAAATCATGAAAACGTATCTAAAACGTATCTAAAGTGCTTTTTTAAGCATTTTTCGAACATAAATTGTAATTCTCAAAAGTGCCTTTTTTCCTTATTTTATGCGAGTTCATGGGCTTATTTGCCACAACACTGCTTATACTTGTGTCCACTCCCACATGGATTTTAGTTTTTGAGCTTTTGATGGCACTTTCTGGCTTTTGAGGGCGTTTGGGAGCCCTTTTTTGCCCTTTTTAGCTTCCGAGAGCACTTGTGAAACCTAGCAGAAGGCATCTAAAAAGGTATCTAAAATTCAAAAATAGGCTTTTTTCAAACTTTTTTTGTATTGCTTAAATTTTTTTCAAAAATGGGGCCATTTATAAATATTTTTTTATTATCATAGTCAATTGTCGCTTCGACATCATAAGGAATAATACATCTTGGTACTGAATGTCCGAAGTTAACATTAAATAAAACTGGAGTTTCTAAATCAGCAAACACTTTTCTATAAACTTCTTTATATTCATCATAGTATTTTTCATCCATAGGTTTTCCAACTATTAATCCTTTAACAAGACTAAAAATTTTCCTCTTTTTAAATTCCATTAACATCTTTTCTAATTCTTCTGGAGTAGCAGTTAATTCACTTGTTTCTAAAAACAATACTTTTTCTTTCCATTCTTCTTCTGTAGGAAAGATACCATATTTTTCATAAACTGATGGTTCATCTTCAAAAGAAGCACCAGTAAAAGCATCATATATGCTTTCTATACATCCACCATATAATTTTCCTGTAACTACACCGCTACCATTTAATGTTTCAAATCCATGCATTTCTTGATGTGATTCTCTTGGAATTCCAACTTCCTCTGGACCATAACTTTTTCTATCACTGTACCATATTGGACTTATCTCAATTTCATAACCATCTTCGTCTTCAAAGAACCTTTCAAATTGTTCCTTAGTATATGGTAGCATTTCATTATCTAATTCTGCTATATCTACTAAAACGCAAGGACCATAAAATGTTGATAATCCAATTCTATTAAACATTAAATGATTATTTGTTGTATCGGAAAATCCTGTAAATATTTTGGGATTATTTTTTACAGCTTCTATAAATTCTGGATCATCCATTAAATATGGTATGGTCTTATAAGTATCAATACCACCAATTGCAGTTATAATAGCTTTAATACTATCATCCATAAAAGCTGCTTTTAAATCACTAGCCCTTGCCTCAGGATGCTCTTCAATGTATTTCATATCTTTTAATGCATTAGGCATTATGACAGGCTCTAACCCAAATTCTTTTAATCTTCTTATTGCAATATCTAATTCATGTTTACAAAAAGGCATACCTAAAAGTCCTCTTGATAAGCTAACTATTGCAATCTTATCTCCTTTATTCAACTTTTGAGGTTTAATCATAATTATCAACTCCTATATCAATTATATCATAAATTTACCCTATTTTTTCTATCAAAAAACTACTGACAAAAGGTATCTAAAAAGGTATCTAAAGTCAATTTTTGGCTTTTGAATACAAAAAAGTTGTATCCAAGAAAAAACTCACAAACCCTTATATTTAATGGGTTAACGAGCATTATTTACCATGACATTGCTTATATTTCTTACCACTGCCACATGGACATAAATCATTTCTTCCTATTTTTGCTATTCTCTTTGGTTTTTGTTTTAATGATTCTTTTCCATCGTTAGCATTACCTTTTAT
>CAYNLX010000055.1:0-4769 GCA_964398265.1 uncultured Muribaculaceae bacterium
TTTTTATTTACATATATCTATTCATTTGATTCATCATTTGTTTTACTTGTTTACTAGATGGTTTTCTTCCCATTCCGCTCATTAATGCTTCAATCATTTTTTCATTTAATGGAGGATTCTTTTTTAAATACTTTTTCATATATCCTTTAGCAACTAAAAATCCAATAACAAGTCCAATAATTAAACCTAATAATATTAATAAAATATCTCCTAACATTTTATACTCTCCTTTTCATTTATTATTTTACTAAAAAAACAACTAATAAACAAGAGAATTATATGAAATGTTTTTTAACCAAAAATAATCCTTATTTTCAAAATCACATACAAACATATTATTAAAACCTTTTAAATCTTTTAAAAATCTCGGATTATTTGATGTTGTCTTCATTAATAAATGAGTATTTTTAACTAGCAATATTGTCTCTTCATCAAAATAATAATCATTAATCATATGTTTATTAATATATTTCATATATTTATCATTTTTTTTATTATTATCAAATAAAATACTATTTGTTTTCCTAATATTAACTGGATCTACTAAAGATTCAAACATTTTAAAAGCCATAAACGAATCTTTTTTATTTAATAAATATATATGTTCCAAAGATTTATATAAATTAAATGGGCTTTCCATTGTTAATTTTAAAAATTCATCTTTTATATTAAAAATAAAAAAAGTTCTCATATCATCACCATAAATATAATAATATATTTATTGCAATTATTATGTCGAATTATATCATTTTTCTATAAATTTTGTTAATTTTGAATGAACTACAATTCTTTTAGTATTATTACATGTAGAAAAAGTCATAATTTTATCTTCATTAGAAAAATCTTCTTCAAGAACATAAATACTTTTAGCTTTAATAGTGTCTATAAATTCTAAAAACTCATTATCTTTAAATGATACTTTTAAATATTCAGTGGTAGGTTCATTTATATAAACGCTAAATATTTTCCATTCAGAATAAAAATTTTCTGTAACATATTTTATTGTTCTATTATTTTCATTATTAATCCAAGATTCTTCTAAAACTTTATTTAATGTTCCAAACATTGCTTTATTATATAAATTATGTGCATAAAATATTGTGTTTTTATCTAAGTATATCGGATCATTTCTATAATCCATGTATACCCATCCATTTGTGTTCTTATTACCAGAAAAAGTATGTTTCAAATAATAAACATTATCAGAATATTTCACTGTAGGATAATTAATATTAGTATTCTCAACTTTCAACCATCCAGTAGTATCTTTATTAATACTTTTTAAATAATCAAAATCTACATTTAAATCTATAGAATTAGAATATATTTCATATTCAGATTTTATTATTTCACTTTTATCATCCAAATTTTCTGTTGAATTATTATCTTCAACAACAACTTTTTTAAGCGAATTATTTTGTACTAATTTAATATCTTCATTTATTTCATCTGATTGTTTAGTCCAATCAGTAATTAAATAAAGAGAAAAAACAAATAATATTATAGAACAGACCATAATTAAATTAGAAATACTTTTTCCATATTCATTAATTTTAACTTTCAATGTATTTGTACTAGGTGATTTTTTGTCAAAATAAAATCCAACTATACCACACAAAACAAAAAAAAGTATTATCAATATTAGATATATCATTGGATTACACCCTCTATCTAATAATAGATTACACTTTTTTTTGTTTTTTTGCAATAACTATATTTTATTGACTATTGGTACTATACATCACACTAGTCTTTTTATTCTTAATATTATTATATGAAACAAAAATAATAGTGTCAAAGTAAATGTAAAATCATATACAAATTTTTACACTATCTATTTACAGCTAACTTACTATCATGTAAGATTGAGTTCCTTTCTTGAACATAATTAATCTTATTAAACCTGTTAATTACCATGAATGTTAATATAATCATAACCGAGTAGAATATAACCACCTTATCATATTTCTTAACTATTTTTTTCATATTAATCACTCCTTACATATATATAATAATCGATACGTTTGTTCGTGTCAATAACAAATTGAACATTTGTTTGACTTTTTATGTAAACTATGTTAATATTTTATTGGAGGTAAGTTATATGACTAAAACTATAACTAAAAAGCAAGGAGAGGTACTCGATTATATAAAAAAATATATTGTAAATAATGGATTCCCACCTTCTGTAAGAGAGATAGGATCTGCTCTTGGATTAAGTTCTCCTGCAACTGTACATGCACACTTAAAGAAATTAGAAGAAGCTGGATGTATTAGAAAAGCAAGTCAAAAATTTAGAACTATTGAAGTATTAGTAGATAATGAATACAAAGATAACTCTTCAGATTTAGTAAAAGTTCCTTTATTAGGAAAAATAACTGCAGGTAATCCAATTGAAGCAATAGAAAGACCAGATGAGTTTTTTTCACTACCTGCAGAATTAATACCTTCAAAAGAAGTAGTATTTACTTTAAAGGTATCAGGTGAAAGTATGATTAATGCTGGAATATTTGATGGAGATATTGTAATAATACAAAAACAAAAAGTAGCTAGAAACGGTGAAATAGTAGTAGCAATGACATCAGAAAATGAAGTTACATTAAAAACTTTTTATAAAGAAGAAGATCACATTAGACTACAGCCAAAAAATGACACTATGAATCCAATAATATTAGATAATGTTACTATTCTTGGAAAAGCAATTGGGCTTTATAGAAAATTATAAAAAAAAATCATCATTAAATGATGGTTTTTTTTATCACTTTATAACCTTGTAATTAATAAAAATAATAAAAATACTATTAAAGAAATACCACAAATCCATCCATTAATTAACTCTGATTTTTTTGCTTTATCATTTACACCAACGGCCATTGCAAATAAAATTCCACCAACTAATCCGCCAAAATGAGCAAAAAAAGAAATGTTTGGAATAGCTAAGCTTATAAATAAATTAATTGCTACAACTGGAAGTAATTGTTTTACTAACGATTCTCCTAAATATAATCTATAATTATAGCCAAAATATAATAAAGCACCTATTATACCAAAAATAGCTCCACTTGCTCCTACTCCATATCCCTCTAATAGATTTCCAAGCAAGCCTCCAATTATTCCACTTAAAAAGTATACAATAGTAAATTTTGTTTTTCCAACAAAAGTCTCCAACTGAGTTCCTAATATAAACAATGCATATAGATTAAATCCAATATGAAGAATATTTGCATGTAAAAACATGCTTAATATTATTTCATATATTATTTGTAAAGGTAAAAGTAATTGATTATTTAATAGTGAAAATGGTTTTAATAATGCTAAATAAAAGTTCTGTCCATATAATGCATATAAAAGATACATTAATATATTAATAGCAATTAAAACATAAGTTATTATAATAGGTTTCTTTTTAAATATATTTTCGTATTTTTCATTACTTTTTGTAGTTTTATCATTTATATCTTTTGAAACATTCATTATTAAATCAAGACCATTCATCTTAGATAATTTATTTAAATTAAAATCCGGAAAATTATTTTTTATACTTGGTTTAACTTCCAAATCTTTTGCAGAATTAATTTTTAAGGATTCAATATCCTTTTCATCAGAAATTTTAACATCATCATTTACATTCAAAAATATATTTAATGCATTCATAGAAAAAGAAAAAGTTTTCTTTTTTATTTGTTTCATTACACTTTTAGTTTTTAAAATATCATAATTATATTGTTCTTTATTATGAATATAATTAGAATTAATTCTAATTATTCTATAAGGTCCTTCTAAATTTTCTAGCCAAATCTCATCTTTAGTTCCATTAACAATTATTGGTGTATAATTTTTTTCTGTAATAAAGTAATGCGCTAATTTCATTATTATTTCATCTTTTTTTGTTATAGTTACTGTACTCATATTTTCTCCTTAATAAAAATATTTTATTACATTTTTAATAATTAGTAAAGTCACTTTGCTTCATACCAATTAGTACCACTATCTATTTCTACTTTTAAAGGTACTTTTAACTCAACTACGTTTTCCATAACGTTTCTAATTATTTCTGTTACTTTTAATTTTTCTCCTTTAATAACATCAAAAATTAATTCATCGTGAACTTGTAATACCATTTTACTTTTTAAATTGTTATTTTTAAATTCTTGATAAATCTTTATCATTGCCATTTTTAAAATATCTGCGCTTGTTCCTTGAATTGGAGTATTTAATGCTATTCTTTCCCCAGCACTTCTTATTGGATACACTTTAGAATTTAGTTCCTCAATTACTCTTTTTCTATTAAATAGCGTTGTTACAAATCCTTGATTTTTTGCTTCTTTTACTATATTATCCATATAATTTTTAACTCCTGGATATAATTCATAATATTTATTAATTAATTCATTTGCTTCTTTTGAATTAATTTCTAAATTCTCTCCCAAACCAAATCCACTAATACCATATACAATTCCAAATATTACCGCTTTTGCGGTTCTTCTTTGTAATTTTGTAACTTCATTATCTTTTATACCAAATATATCTGCCGCTACCGCAGTATGTATATCTTCTCCATTTACGAAAGCTTCAATTAATTCTTTAGAATTAGATATATGTGCTAACACCCTTAATTCTATTTGTGAATAATCTGCACTAATAAATATATCATTTGTTGGAACAAATGCCTTTCTAATTTTTCTTCCCTCTTCATCTCTTACAGGAATATTTTGCATATTAGGCTCAACTGAAGATAATCTTCCAGTTCTAGTTAAAGTTTGTTTATA
>CAYNLX010000056.1:0-783 GCA_964398265.1 uncultured Muribaculaceae bacterium
AATTAATCAAGTTTAACTTGATTTTTTTGTGTTATAATTAAATAGGTGATAGAAATGATATTAATAGGAAGTCATGTTCATTTTGGAAAAAATCAATTATTAGGTTGTGTTAAAGAAACAATAAGTTATAATTCTAATACATTTATGTTTTATACTGGAGCTCCTCAAAATACATCAAGAAGTTTAATTAATGATTATTATACTATGGAAGCTTATAAGTTGATGAAAGATAATAATATTAAATTAGAAAATATTATATGTCATGCTCCTTATATTATAAATTTAGCAAATGATGAAGATGATAGAAAATATAAATTTGGGATAGAATTTTTAATTACTGAAGCAAATAGATGTAAAGACCTAGGAATTAAAAATATTGTAGTTCATCCTGGAAATTCATTAAAATTAGAAAAAGAAAAATCTTTAGATTGTTTAGTAAATGCTTTGAATATAGTTATAAATAATACAGAAGATATAAATATACTAATTGAAACAATGGCTGGTAAAGGTTCTGAAATATGTTCTAGTTTAGAAGAATTATTATATGTTATTGAAAAAATTACTAATAAAAAAAGAATTGGAGTTTGTTTAGATACTTGTCATTTAAATGATTCGGGATATGATTTAAGTAAATTTGATGATTTTCTAAATACTTTTGACAAATTAATAGGTTTAAAATACATTAAATGTATACATATTAATGATTCAAAAAATACTATTGGTTCTCATAAAGATAGACATGAAAATATAGGATATGGAGAATTAGGATTTCATACTATGATA
>CAYNLX010000056.1:793-4759 GCA_964398265.1 uncultured Muribaculaceae bacterium
TGTTCCTAAAATATTAGAAACACCTTATATAAATGATCTACCTCCATATAAATATGAGATAGAAATGATAAAAAATAAAACTTTTAATGATAATTTAATTACTGATGTAGAATTACAAAAGTGATTTATATTTTAATCTATATTTTTGAATTAAATTATTAATCTTATTAAAATTTTCATTAGAAAATTTATTTCTATAAGAATTAATATTTAAACTATCTGGATTATCTATTAAAGTTAATCCATTTTTTTTAATGAAAGAATATACAAAATTTAATTCTTCTTTTGATAAAGAAACATTATTATTTCTTGCAAAGCTTTCTACTTGATCAATTCTTAAATTGTTTATATAACTAGATATAATATTTTTCATTTAATCACCTTTAATATTATATTAATAAGAATAACAATTGATTACTTGATAATACTAATATTATGAATAATAAAAGATTAAATATTATTTTAGTGTGTTTAATTGTTATATTTCTATTAATAATAGTTAGAATCTTTTTTTTATGTGTAATAAAAAAAGATTATTATAATAAACAATATAAAATTATGACTAATAATGTAGTATATGGTGAATTAAAAGAAAGAGGGAAAATATTAGATATTAATGGAAATATAATCGTAGATAATAAACGCATTAAAAGAATTACATATAAGAAAAATAGAAATAATAATGAAATAAATATAGCTAAAGAATTAAGTAAGCTTATTTTAATTGAAGATGATATAAATATAAAAATATTAAAAGATTATTATGTATTAATAAACGGAGATAATCTTATTAGTAAAGAAGAAGAAGAAAAATATAAAAAAAGAAAAATAAGCAAAGAAGAATTATTTAATATTAAACTTAATAGAGTAAGTGATTTAGATATAAATAATTTTACTAGAGATAAAAAAGAAGAGGCTTACATATATTATTTAATGAATAAAGGATATAGTTATGAAATTAAAATAATAAAAGATAAAAATGTTTCTGAAAAAGAATATGCAAATGTATGTGAAAATAATATTGATGGAATTATTTGTGATTATACTTGGGAAAGATATTATCCATATGGACAAACTTTAAGAAGTATTTTAGGAACTGTTTCTTCTAGAACTGTTGGTATTCCTGAAGATTTAAAAGATTATTATGATAAAGAAGAATATAGTAATAATGATAGAGTTGGGATATCTTATTTGGAACAACAATATGATAATATTCTAAGAGGCACTAAAGATAAATATATTTTAAATTCTGATAATACTTTAACTTTAATTGAAGAAGGTAAAGATGGAAAAAATATTACTTTAAGTATTGATATTAATATGCAACAAGAAATTGATAGTATAGTTAAAGAAGAGATTGTTAATGCTAAAAAAGCAAGAAATACTCAATATTATAATAGTTCTTATTTGTTATTAAGCAATGTTTATGATGGAAGTATCAAAGTACTAAGTGCGTGGAAATATTTTAATAATAATTTTAAAGAAATATCAAATACAAGTATATATTCTTCTTTTACTTTGGGTTCAGTTGTAAAAGGTGCGTCAATTTCTGTTGGTTATAAATATAATATTATAGATATTGGAACAAAAATGAGGGATTCATGTATTAAATTAAATAATATTCCAGAAAAATGTTCATATAAAAATCTTGGACTAATAGATGATAAAAGTGCTATAACTAATTCAAGCAATTATTATCAATTTATGATAGCTGTTAAAATTACACAAAATGAATATAGAAAAAGCATGAATTTAAATGTAAACAAGAATCATTTTGATATATATAGAAATATGTTTTCTTCTTATGGGTTAGGTAGTTATACTAAAATAGATCTTCCAAATGAATCTTTAGGGGTTATTGGTAATACAATATCTGATGACTTATTATTAAATTATTCTATCGGACAATATGATAC
The DNA here is from genome assembly GCA_964398265.1 of uncultured Muribaculaceae bacterium. Lineage (GTDB taxonomy): Bacteria > Bacillota_I > Bacilli_A > RF39 > UBA660 > CAYNLX01. Next base: position 2,710 of record CAYNLX010000056.1, read on the forward strand.
ATATACTCCAGTTATGTTACTACAATATATTAATACTATTGCAAATAAAGGACGCAGATTATCTTTAAAATTAAATAATAATACTAAGTCTAAATTATTAAATAAAATTGATTTAGAAAAAAAATATTTTGATAGATTAAATGAATCTTTTAGAAGTGTATATACTAGTGGTACTGGAAAAGGTTATTTTTCTAAAGAAATGAATGTTGCTATGAAAACTGGAACAAGTGAATCGTTTTTAGATGGTATTAGCACAATAACTACTACTACTGGAGCTTTTTTTCCATATAATAATCCAAAATATTCTATAATAATGATAAATCCAAATATTAGTTATGTTAATGATAATAATAACTATAAATATCCAATTAATAGAATAATTAGTAATAAAATATCAAAGAAAGTCTTTGAATATTTAAAATAATTTGATATAATACATTAGGTTAATTAAAAAGGAGGCAGAATAGTATGGCTAAAAATGAAAACAGAGTATATGTAAAATTAGTATGTACTGATTGTAAAAGTGAAAATTATGATATTTCAAAAAATAAAAAAAATACTCCAGATAGATTAGAAATGAAAAAATATTGTAATACATGTAAAAAACAAACAACTCATAGAGAAAAAAAATAATTAAGGACGTGAACAATGAATATTAATATTAATGATATTAAAAATGGAATGACTGTTATTATAGATGGGAATCTTTATTTAATAATGGAATTTCAACATGTAAAGCCAGGAAAAGGTCCTGCTTTTGTAAGAATTAAATTAAAAAATCTAAGAACTGGATCAATTATTGAAGAAACTTTCAATACAAATATTAAAATTGAAAAAGCACATATTGATAGAATGCCAATGCAATATTTATATAATGCAGGTAATACATATGTATTTATGAATACTGAAAGCTATGATCAAATAGAAATTGATGCTTCTAAATTAGAAAATGAAAAGAAATTTTTAAAAGAAAATTTAGAGATAGAAATATCTTATTATAATGGAGAAATTATTGGAATTCAATTACCTGAAAAAGTTGAATATGAAGTTATTTCTACTGAACCGGCTGTAAAAGGAAATACTACAAATAATGCACAAAAAAATGCAACTATTGAAACTGGATTTGAAGTTAAAGTACCTTTATTTATAAGTGAAGGAGAAAAAATTATTATTTCTACTAAAGATGGAAAGTATTCAAGCAGAGCTTAATTATTTAAGCTTTTTTTATGTAAAAAATTAATAATGCATAAATTAACAAATAATAGTATAATGATATTATGGTAGGTGGTATTGTGAAAGCAAAAAAAAATAAAGAAAGCATTACTAAATTTAAGATGTTGTGGAATAATAAACAAACAAGGGCAATTATAAAATTGGGATTATATATGTTGTTTGTGATATCATTATGTATCTTAGTTATAATTACAAATAAATATAAAGTTAATAATCCTCCTATAGAAAATAAAAAAATCACTTTTGGAGAAATGCAAAATAATTTAATTAATTCTGATTATGAATATAATTTTGAAATACTTTTAAATAAAGAAAAAATTATATTTGAGGGAAAAAAGGAAAATGGGGTAAATACGGGTTATAAAAAAACTTCATCAGAATTAATTGAATATTATATTGATAATACTGGTATTTATAGTGTAAATATAGACCAAAAAACATTAGATGAATCAATATTTGAGAATATAAAATATGATTATTTTGATTTACAAAAATTATTTAAATTATTAGAGTTAGTAAGTCCTAATATTGAATATCATGAAGAAATAGTAACATATGTTTATAATATTAATACCAGTGATGAAGTATCTACTATAAAAGTAGATACAAATCAAATTCAAATTGAATCAATAGAAATACGTACATTAAATAATGAATACTTTATGAATTTCGACGTAAAACAAAAGTAAATGTATTGTATATTACATTTAATATAATTGTATTTTAAAAAATCAAATTATATAATAAAACTATAATAGAGGAAGTAAATAAAATGAAAGATAAGAAAATAGTAATAGCAGTAATAGCTTTTGCAGTA
>CAYNLX010000057.1:0-4608 GCA_964398265.1 uncultured Muribaculaceae bacterium
GTTCTTTCATGGCTTTTATAATCAGGTATATTTAATGTTTGATCAGCATTTAATACTCCAACGAGAGTTACTAAAGGAAAATCAAATCCTTTACTAATCATTTGAGTACCTAATAAAATATCATATTCATGATTAGAAAAAGATGTTATTATTCTCTCATGACTACCTTTATTGGTAGTGGTATCAGTATCCATTCTTATAATTCTAGCATTTGGAAATAATTTATTCATTTCTATTTCTAATTTTTCTGTTCCTAATCCAAAATAATTTAATGATTCTTCTTTACATTGAGGACATTTATCATTTTTAAGTACTGTATATCCACAATAATGACATCTTAAATTATTACTGGTTTTATGATAAGTAAGTGATATATCACAATGAGGACATTTATAAGTATAACCACAATTTTGACAAGTTATTAAAGTTTGATATCCTCTTCTATTTAATAAAATTATTATTTGTTCTTTATTCTCTAATTTTTCTTTTATTTTATTTTTTAATAATTCACTAAATATTATATTGCCTTTTTTCATTTCAATTGACATATCTATTAGAGAAACTTTGGGTAATACTGAAGAACCAATTCTATTAGGTAAACATAATAATTTATATACATTTTTTTTAGCTCTAGCCATGCTTTCTAATGTAGGAGTGGCACTTCCTAGAACAAGAGGAATATTATTATACTTACATCTAAACATAGACATGTCTATTGCATTATATCTAGGATTATTATCTTGCTTATAATTTTCTGAATGTTCTTCATCAATAATTACTACTCCTAAATTATTTATTGGAGTAAAAATAGCACTTCTAGTACCCACTACTACGCTAACTTCGCCTTTAAGAATTTTAAGATATTCATCATACTTTTCCCCATCAGATAAACTACTATGAAAAATAGCAACTTTATTACCAAATATATCATAAAATCTTTTAGCTATTTGAGTTGTTAAACTAATTTCAGGAACTAACATTATTGCAGTTTTACCATTATTTATTGCTTCATTAATTAAATGTAGATATACTTCCGTCTTACCTGAACCTGTAACTCCATATAATAAATAAGTGTTATTTTTATTTAAATCTATTTGTTTTAAAACATTTTCTTGATCACTAGTTAATTTATTTAATTCATAATTACTAGAATTATTATTAATTCTATATCTTAATTTTTTTTCTTCTTTAACAATTTTATTGTCAATCAAAGCTTTTAAACTAGAACAATTAATTACACTTTTAAATATAGAGCTTTCTTTTTTTAATTCTAGAATTAACTCTATTTGTTTTTTACTTCTTTTATTTTTTTCTATATATTCTTCTATATCACAATCATTTAAAGAAATATAAGTATCATATAATTCATAATTCCTAGTTTTATTTTTTACTTTTAGACTACTAGGTAACATTGTTTGATATGCTGTTATTAATGAACATAATGTTTTTTCTTTAAGAAATAATCCCATCTTTAATAATTCATCACTTAATACTAGTTGTTCATCGACAACACTCACTATATCTTTTAAATCATAATCTACATTAAGTTTATTCATTATATTAATAACAAATCCATTAACATAGTTTTTACCAAAAGGAACAATAACTTTCATTCCTTTTTTTAATTTAATAATTGAAGGTATTCTATATGTAAAAGTTTTATCTAAAGTTTTATTTGGATATTCTATTAATACTTCTGCATACATGTAATCACCTCTAAAACAATTATATCAAATAAAAAGATGAATTAATCACCTTTTTTTATTTTTATGAATTACAAATAGAACAAGTAGAAGTTTCAATCTTTTTTAATGAAGTATTATACTTATATTCTGTACATTCATTTGTATCAGAATTTTCAATATCTACTATTGGATTGCTATTAATGGAACTTATTGCATAATTAAATGGACAACTAAATACTGATTCTTTTTCTGTTAATTCTTTTACAATAGTTTCAACTCCAGTTACATCAACAAATAATAAATTATTACCAGTTTTAGCTACTGCATAATTATTTGTTATTCCATATATTGAATCATATGAAGTACTTGTAAATATTTTTTTACCATTTGAATCAAATACTTCAAATGATTTTTCTGAAAGTTCATTTCTCCATATCATAAAATTATCTTTATTAACTATAATATCCATATAATCATCAGGATAACTATCTGTATCACTAGATCTTACAAGAACATTAAAATTACTATCTAATACATATGAATAAGATGCAGAGGTTCCTCTTCTTGTCTCAAGTGCTTTAGCTTTATAAAACTTATTATCTGAAATAGTAAAAGATTCAAATTCTAATGCTCCATTAACTGTATTAATTTTATTTCCTTTATTATTATATACATTTATTATAGAAGCATGATCATCATAATTAGAAATGTATTCGATAATATAAATATTATTACCATCTATTAATTTATATATTCCTCCAGTTTCTTCACCGGCATCATTTAAAAAAGTACTTTCAGTTCCTAATTCATTTAAATCTACTACATCTTTATTCTTATTTTGTAATGTAATTTTAGTTGTTTCCTTTTCCTCCGTATTTTCTACTACTTTACTATCATTAGGAGTAACATCTTTTTCATCTTTATTCATAAAATAAAAATAATATACCATAAATCCAGCTGCTAATAATATTAATAATACCATCACTATTGCTAAAGTGTGTTTCTTTTTTTCTTTTGGCTCCTTTACTATATCATTAGCTACTCCAAAAGTATCTACAACTGGTTGTGAAGATTGAGTTTGATTATTTGGAACAATCGTTTCAGAAATTTGTAATTTTGGTTCAGGCACATTTTGAAAAATTGGAGTATTAGAAACTACAGGTGTAACATTTTGTGCTTGTTCAATTGGTACTTGTTGTGTATCTACCTCAGCAGGATTTTCTGAAATTACTGTTCCATTATTTGTACTAGATCCCGGTAATGCCGCAGGTTTATTATCGTTCATATTTTTTTCTTCATTATTCATAATTCATTCTCCCTTATTATTAATTATATTTTAACATAAAGCATAAAAAAAGAAAGATTATTTTCTATTTTGTCTATATCTTTCTTTTTCATCTAATATTTTTTTTCTTAATCTTATTTCATCAGGTGTTATTTCTACTAGTTCATCATCTTCTATAAATTCTAATGCTTCTTCTAATGAAAAAGTTTTTGGTCTAGTTAAAGCTATTGCTTCATCTGCATGAGAACTTCTTGTATTTGTTAATTCTTTATTTTTACAAGGATTAACATTTAAATCATTATCTCTATTATTAATTCCAATAATCATACCAGAATATACTTCAGTAGAAGGTTCAACAATCATTATTCCTCTATCTTGTAGATTAAACAAAGAATATCCAAAGGTAAACCCATCTACCATAGAAATTAATACACCATTTTTTCTAGAAGATATTTCTCCAGCATATGGTTTATAAGTATCAAAACTTCTTACCATTATTCCTTCACCTTTAGTATTAGTAATAAAATTAGATCTATAACCAATTAATCCTCTTGTTGGAGCACTAAATTCTAACCTTGTATAACCATCTTCTAAAGATGATACTGATTCTAAATAAGCTTTTCTATCATTCAAATCACTAATTATTGTTCCAGAATAATCATTTGGAACACTAATAATAACTTTTTCAAATGGTTCACATTTTTTACCATCTATTTCTTTAAATATTACTTCTGGTTTTGATACAGATAATTCATATCCTTCTCTTCTCATATTTTCTAATAATATTGATAAATGTAATTCTCCTCTTCCAGAAACTTTATAACCATCTGATCCTACTAATTCTTCTACTTCTAATCCAACATTAGTTTCTAATTCCTTAAAAAGTCTTTCTCTAATATGTCTATTTGTTAAAAATTTACCGCTTCTTCCTGCAAAAGGTGAAGAGTTTACCAAAAAATTCATACTCAGAGTTGGCTTTTCTATTTCTATAGCAGGTAAAGGATTTGGCTTACCAAGTTCACAAATAGTATCTCCAATAGATATTGAAGAACATCCAGCTATTGTAACTATATCACCATAAAAAGCTTCTTGTACCTCTATCTTCTTTATTCCTTCATTTATAAATAATTTAGTTATTTTAAAATTAGATTCATTACCATTATTATTTATTAATGTAACACTTTCACCATTTTTTATTTTTCCTTTATTAATTCTTCCTATTCCTAATCTTCCTATATAATCATCATAAGCTAATTGACTAATTTGAAATTGTAAATCATCATTAATATTTCCTTCAAAAGGTTTAACTTGTTTAATTATTGTTTCTAAAAGTGGAGTAATATTATTATTAACATCATTTACTTCATATAATGCAACACCATCTCTAGCTATTCCATATATTATAGGAAAATCTAATTGTTCATCAGTAGCTCCTAATTCCATAAATAAATCAAAAGTCATATCTACTACTTCAGTTGGTCTAGCATCTTTTTTATCTATTTTATTAATAAAAAGAATTGGTTTTAAATTGTTTTTTAATGCTTCTTTTAAAACAAATCTAGTTTGAGGCATAGGACCTTCTGCTGAATCAACTAATAGTACAACAGTATCAACTGTTTTAATAACTCTTTCTATTTC
>CAYNLX010000058.1:0-4559 GCA_964398265.1 uncultured Muribaculaceae bacterium
CAAAAAAATATAAAGAAGAAGTGCTAAAAAAATGATGTGGTATGAGTATATTATATATTTATTAATAATATTTGTTTCTGCTTTTGTATATATTAAATCGCTGGAAAAAGTTAGTGGTTCATATCCAAATATTTCCATTAAAATCAAAATACATATATTAACTGTGTGTATTTTTATGCTTTTTAATAATCTGTATTCGATAAACATATTTCGATTAATAATCAGTTATTTTCTTACATTGATTATGTTTTTAATTACTTTTCAAAAAAGTATAACAAAATTAGAAACTGTTATATTTTCTATTTATTTGTTTGTAGTTTCTATAATTTTAGAAATTTTCATAGGTATAGTATTTTCCAAGTTATTAATAGATTTATCTAATGTAAATAATATCTTTTATATTAAATCGATTATTTCTATCTTACACATTCTTTTGGTTTTTATATTTTTTAAAACCAAAGCTGCAAGTGGATTTTACAATGCTTTAATAAAAATAAGTCAGAAATCATTTTTTTACGAAATCTTGTTTTTACTAATTATTATTTCTTTAAATATTTTTAGTATAATTTTAGGGTATGATTATACAAATTCAAATATAGAATTTTACATTATAATATCATTATCAATACTTTTATTGTTACTAGCATTTTTATTGTTGGAAAAACAAAAAAAACAACAACTTGAATTGAAAGCAAAATATTTGTTGGAATTAACTCAAAACAATGAAATTATTATTAAAGAATATAAAACCCTTAAACACAATCTTATAAATGATTTTCTTTTTATAAGGTCAAATTTGAATACTAAGTATATTGATGAAAAAATAAATAATTACTCTAAAGATTACGAATGGCTTTCTTCTATGGACTTTATTCCCCAAGGCATTCAAGGATTAATTTATTTAAAATCTTATGAATCACAAAAGTACGGAGTTAAGCTTATTATTAATAATAATGGCTTAGTAAAAAATGATATAAAATTTAAAAGCAAAGTTTTTTCTTCAATTAATGAAGCTTTAGGAATATATTTGGATAATGCAATTGATGCAGCAAAAAAAATTAAAGATAAAAAAGTATATATTAATTTAAATAAAACTAAAAATCATTTTATTATAGAAATAATTAATGAAATTAATTCTAGTGTTAATATTGATAAGTTGGGAACTTTAAACTATTCAACAAAAGAAGCAAAAAGTGGTATTGGACTTGATTATGCAAGAAAAATTAGTAAAGGTAAATTTAAAATATTTACAAATATAATTAATAATTATTTCAAAGTAACTTTAAAAATAAATATTTCTAAATAAAAAAACCATTACTGGTTTTTTATTATTTATAATAAACTTTTTGGACATTCTGGTTCATCTAAGTACCACCATAATGTACAAGTAGAAGCTCCTTTTGCTACTATTCCAGCAAAACCAGCTAATAAATTTGCCATAAAGTTCATACTACACCTCCTTTTTATTAAAACATATTTTACATGTTTTTTTCTTTATAATTTTTATAATTATTATATGGTTGTTTGAATATATAATATAGAAGTGGATTGACTATTATGGATTGCCATATTATAGAATATAAAAGGCTATATTTGATATAACTGTTTGTAAGAATACTAATAATAAGTATATAAGTTAAGGTTATCAATAGAGTTATTATTTTATTTCTTATTCTTATATTTTTTCTTATCATAGGTTTTTTAACAGTATCAGCAGGAGAAAAACATATTAATAGTATTCCAGAAAATATAGAGATTAAGATTATTAATATATTTGGTAAATATAAATATTTAATTAAAAGTGATATTCCTATAAAAGAAGGCACACTAAACAACCAACATTGTAAATTATTACTTGCATGAAAACCTGAAGCAAATGTTCTTAAGAAAGAATAAAATAACATAAATAATAATAATTCTTTTAATAGTCCTAATGCAGCTGCAATTATTATAGTGACTGTTAGTTTTATTATTGTGGAATATAATCCCTGAAGACCATAATTGATTATTTCTAATCTATCTTTGTTATAGTCAGTATTTTTTTGAATAAAGATCATAGATTTTTGTACTAACAAATCTTTCATTTACTACCACCAAAAGGATTATAAAATATTAGTATTAAATATAATGAAAAAAGCACTAAAATATGACAAATTATGTTTAAAATATATTTTATAATTAATTTATATTTAAAATATGATGATTTGTGCAAATAATATAAACTTTTATGCAATTTTTACTATAAAATTAATATTTCTTATTAGAATAAATTAGTAAAAAGCACGGCCAAATTTTTACGTTTTAGATTGTAGAAGTAAAAAAAACATAATTGAAAGGAAAGGTGTTTAGACTTGAGAGGTAAAGTAAAGTGGTTCAATAATGAAAAAGGATATGGATTTATTGAAGTAGAAAATCTTGATGACATATTTGTTCATTATAGCGCTATTAGAAAAGACGGATACAAGACGCTTAAAGATGGCATGATAGTAGAGTTCAAATTAAATGAAACTTCCAAAGGATTACAAGCTATAGATGTATATGAAGTACAATTAACTACTATTTAGTAGTTTTTTTCTTTATAAAATGTTATACTTATTATAGGAGGAATGATATGAAAATTAATATTCGTGGTGACAAAGTTGAGATTACGAAAGGAATAAGAGAACATATTGAAAGTAAACTAAAAAGGCTTGATGTATACTTTGATAATCCTAATGATATTACAGCATCAGTCGTAGTTAGAGTTCGAAATTTAGAGCAAATAGTTGAAGTAACCGTTCCTAGTAGTAGATTTACTTTAAGAAGTGAAGAATCACATAGTGATTTATATGCAGCAGTAGATTTAGTAATTGATAAATTAGAAAGACAAATTAGAAAAAATAAGACAAGATTAGGAAGATATAAAAAAGAAGAACCAATAGATCTTAATATTGATTTTGAAGATGAAATAGAAGATACAAGTAAAATTGTTAAGAGAAAAGGAATTAATATGAAACCTATGGATGAAGAGGAAGCAATTTTACAAATGGAACTTCTAAATCATGATTTCTTTGTATTTAAAAATATAGATGAAGATTGTATTTCTGTTCTGTATGAAAGAAAAGATGGAAATTATGGTATTATTAATGCAAAATAAAGAGTGAAAACTCTTTTTTTTTATGATAGAATAATTGTTATGGAGGAATACAACATGGGACTATTTAAAAAATTAGTAGATTCTGAATATAAAGAATTAAAAAAATTTAATATAATTGCGGATAAAATAGAAGATTTAAAAGATGAGTTTTCTAAATTAACTGATGAACAATTACAAAATAAGACAATTGAATTTAAAAAAACACTTGAAGAAGGTGGGACATTAGAAGATATTCTTGTGCCTGCTTTTGCTACCGTTAGAGAAGCTGCAACAAGAACTATAGGACAAACTCCTTTTTATGTTCAATTACTTGGAGGATTAGCAATTCACTATGGTAATATAGCTGAAATGAAAACAGGAGAAGGTAAAACTTTAACTTCTACCATGCCAGCATATTTAAACGCATTATCTGGAAAAGGAGTTCATATTATAACAGTTAATGAATTCTTAGCTCAAAGAGATTCTGAATGGATGGGAAGTATATTTAAATTTCTAGGATTAACAGTTGGACTAAATTTAAGAGATTTATCCCCTAAAGAAAAACAAGATGTATATAATTGTGATATTGTTTATTCTACAAATAATGAAATTGGATTTGATTATTTGAGAGATAATATGGTTGCAAGAAAAGAAGATAGAGTACAAAGAAAATTAAATTTTGTATTAATAGATGAAGTCGATTCTGTATTAATAGATGAAGCAAGAACTCCGCTAATAATATCAGGTGGAAAATTTGATTCAAAAAGTTTATATGTTGATTCAGATAGAGCAGTTAAAAGATTAAAAAATGACGTAGATTATACCATAGATGAAAAAACTAAAAGTGTTTCATTAACAGAAGATGGAAGTAAATCTTTAGAGAAAATGTTTGGATTAAATAATTTATATGATATAGATAATTCAGCATTAGTCCATCATATTAATCAAGCTTTAAAAGCAAATTATGGAATGAAATTAGATGTTGATTATGTCATTGAAGATGATGCAATAATTATCGTAGATCAATTTACTGGACGTTTAATGCATGGAAGACAATTTAGTGAGGGATTACATCAAGCAATAGAGGCAAAAGAAAATGTTACAATAAATGAAGAAACAAAAACTATGGCTACTATTACATTTCAAAATTTATTTAGAATGTATGACAAAATATCTGGAATGACAGGAACAGCAAAAACCGAAGAAGAAGAATTTAGAAATATCTACAATATGTATGTTATTAGAATTCCCACTAATATGCCAGTTATAAGAGAAGACTTACCAGATTTAGTTTATTCATGTGAATCAGGAAAATATAAAGCTATTGTAAAAACTATTTCAGAAATACATTCAACAGGACAGCCTATTTTAGTTGGAACAATCTCTGTTGAAGCTAATGAACATTTAAGTAGGCTTCTTAAAAAAGCAAAATTACCTCATGAAG
>CAYNLX010000059.1:0-4474 GCA_964398265.1 uncultured Muribaculaceae bacterium
ATTTGAAGTTAAAACTGCTGCTGAAGTAGTTAGAGCAGCTGCTAATACAGATATAAATACAATCTTTGGAGCTGTAATTAATGAAAATTTAAATGACGAAGTAATAGTTACCGTAATAGCTACTGGATTTGATAATCAAGATGATCCATTATATAAAGAATATGATAGACAAAAGAAACAACCTGAACCACAAGATGAATTAGATATACCATCATTTTTAAGAAATAGAGATGATTATTAAAAATTGAATTATAAATCGACACAATAATTTGTGTCTTTTTTTTATAATATAAATGGTGATAATATGAAAATCTATTTAGACCTTATTTTTTTATTAAATTTCTTTTTTGATTCTATTCTTCTTTTATCTGTAAATATTATTCTTAAAAGAAATATACCATTAAAAAAAATATTTCTAAGTTCTCTAGCTGGAGCATTAAGCATATTTTTACTATTTATAAAAATAAATTCTATTGAATTATTTTTTATAAAAATAATAATAAGTATAATAATGATATTAATTACTTTTAATTATAATAATATTAAAACATTTATTAATAATATGGTGTATTTATATCTTACAAGTTTTTTAATGGGAGGATTTTTATATTTTTTAAATATGGAATTTAGTTATAAAAATAATGGCTTAATTTTTTTCCATAATGGTTTAAGTATTAATTTTATTATATTAATTATATTATCTCCATTAATACTAGTATTATATATAAAACAAATTAAAAAATATAAGTCTAATTTTGTTAATTATTATAAAGTAAAAATAATTTATAAAGAACATGAATATAATTTAACTGGGTATTTAGATACCGGAAATAACTTAAAAGATCCCTATTTTAAAAAACCAATTATTTTAGTAGAAAAGGATATATTTAAAAAAACTAAAATAGATAAATATATTTTAGTTCCATATCAATCTTTAAATAATAAAAATATATTGAAGTGTATTAATGTTGATTATATAGAAATAAATAATATTAAATATAAGAAATATTTGGTTGGGTTAAGTAATATTAAATTTAATTTGGATGGAGTTAAATGTATTTTAAATAATGAATTAATTAAGGAGATAAATTAATATGAAGAATATTATTAAAATAATTAAATGGTTAAAAGAAAAATATAATAGTTGTTTCTATGTAGGAAGTACTGATATTTTACCACCTCCATTAAAAAAAGAAGATGAATTAAAGTATTTAATTGCTTCTAAAAAAGGCGATAAAGAAGCAAAAAATAAATTAATTGAACATAATTTGAGATTAGTAGTATTTTTAGCAAAAAAATATGATAATACTGGATTTGATATTGAAGACATAGTAAGCATAGGATCTATTGGCTTAATAAAGGGAATTAACACTTATAAGATTGATAAAAATATTAAGCTAGCAACATATTGTTCAAGATGTATATCAAATGAAATATTAATGTTTTTAAGAAAAAATAAAAATAAAAAAGGAGAGATATCATTTGAAGATGCATTAAATTATGACGCTGAAGGAAATGAATTACATTTAGAAGATATTCTTGGAACAGAAATAGATTTAGTACCAAAAGAATATGAATCTATGGTAGATAAAAATGTATTAAAAAATGAAATTGATTTACTAGATGATAGAGATAAGCAAATAATGATATTAAGATATGGATTAAATAACACTGAAGAATTTACTCAAAAAGAAGTGGCAGATATTTTAGGAATAAGTCAGTCATATATATCCAGAATAGAAAAAAAAGTAATAAAAAAATTAAAACAAGTAATGAATATTTGATATAATATAAATGAAGGTGAAATAATGTATAAAAATTTAATTCCCGGAAATATATATTGGGTTGAATGTCCTAAAGAAATAGTAAAAGAAGATAAAGAACTTATTCATGGAAAGAATAGACCGTTTCTATGCATATGTAAATCTACTTTTGGTTATTACATGTTACCAATATCTACTTCAAGAGTAGAAAAATATAATGCATTTTTAATTGATAAGGAAGAATATCCTGGTTTTAAATTAAATGCTTTTATTGAATTAGATGAATATTTTGATATTAATCCTAATAATATAATTTCTTATATAACTTCATTAAATTCTGATGATTTTAAAATAGTTTTAAATAGAATATTAAATATTCATTTAGATAATAATAATCTTTTTAATGATAAAATTATTATGAGTATAAAAGAATATTTAATTAAAAATGAAAAGCATACCGAAGGAGAAGTGATTTCTTTTCAAATAAATAATGAAAAAAAAGTAAATATTATTATTACAGATATTGATGAAAAAAATATATATGGAGTATCTTTTTATAAAGCAAAAAATAATACTTATACTAAAAGAATATATATAAAAAATAATCCTAATTATATTAATCCAAATTATATATATAAAATAAATAAAAACGATCTTTTTTCTAAAAGAAATATTATATTAAGTTCTGAAGAATTAGAAAACTTAAAAGAGGTATATAGTAATACATTAATATCATATTCTATCGGAGATATTATAGAATTTGATAATAATGAATATATATATTTTGGATTAATAAATAATAGATTATTAGTTGTTGAAAAAAAGCATGCAGTAGAATTTCCATTAATAAAAAATATTCCGATGGGAAACTATAATAGAATTGGAAAAATGTCAACTTTGGACATAGCAGAAATATATAAAAAAATTGTATGTTCATATAAAATGGAAAAAAGTATAAAGAAAAAATTACAAATTACATATGGTAAGTATAAAAAAAATAGTTATTATTAATAATAATTATTTTTATATATATGTTTTTTAATTAGGAAGTTGAAAAAAGATGTTAGAAATAAGTTTAAGTAAAGTAATAAAAAATTATGGCTTTAATAATATATTAAATGAATTTAATTTAGATATAAATACAAATGAAAGAATAGCTTTAATTGGAAGCAATGGTTCTGGTAAAACAACTTTATTAAATATAATAAATGGTACAGAAAACATTCAAAGTGGGCAAGTTAGTATTAGAGCTAATTCTAGTATTGGTATGTTATCTCAAATACCTAGTAAAATGGACGAAAACTATTTAGTAAAAGACTTGTTATTAGATCATTTTAAAGAAGTTTTTGAAATAGAAAAAAAGATAAAAGAATTAGAAAAGAATATGTCTATTAAAACTGGGAAAGAATTAGATAAAATATTGAAAAGTTATTCTTTTTATCAAAGCAGATTTGAATCTTTAAATGGGTATGCAGTAGAATCTCAAATATCTAAAGTGTGTAATGTGTTTAAAATTAATAATGATATGCAAAATCAAATATATAATTCTTTAAGTGGTGGAGAAAAAACTATTATAAATTTAGCAGTTTTATTATTAAAAAGTCCTTCAATATTATTATTAGATGAACCAACTAATCATTTAGATATGGATATGATTGAATGGTTAGAAGATTTTCTTAATAGTTATAAAGGAACAGTTTTGATCGTATCTCATGACAGATATTTTTTAGATGCAACAACTACTAAAACTGTATTGGTAGATTCTGGCAAAAGTGAAATATTTCATGGTAATTATTCTTATTATCTTATTGAAAATGAAAAAAGAACTTTAAGAGAATTTGAGCAATACAAGAATCAGCAAAAGCAAATTGAAGCAATGGAGAAAGCTATTAAAAGATTACAAGAATGGGGCAAGCAAGCTGACAATCCAATATTTTTTAGAAGGGCAGCAAATATTCAAAAAAGATTAGATAAAATGAATAAGATAGATAAGCCTGAAGAAAAGAAAAAAATACCAATTAGTTTTTCTGTAGATAAAAGAAGTGGTAATGAAGTTTTAATAATAAAAGAATTAAATTTAAAAATAGAAAATAAAGAATTAATAAATAATGGTAATTTAATAATTAATTATGGAGATAAAGTAAGTTTATTAGGAAAAAATGGAACTGGAAAAACTACACTTATAAGAGAAATATTAAAAAATAATAATAACAGTATTAAAATAGGTAGTTCAGTTAATATAGGTTATATTCCTCAAGAAATACGTTTTGTTAATGAATCGGAAACTATAATAGAATATGCAAGGAAAAACTTTGTGGGAGATCTTACTGATTTAAGAAGAGAATTAACAAAGTATTTATTTTATGGGGATAACATATATAAAAGAGTTGGTTCACTTTCAGGAGGAGAAAAAGTAAGATTAATGCTCTTTTCTTTAATTGAAAATAATATTAATTTTCTTATACTAGATGAACCCACAAATCATATTGATATAGAAACTAGGGAAGTTTTAGAAAACTCACTTATTAATTATAAAGGAACATTATTATTTATATCTCATGATAGATATTTTATAAATAAAATTGCAGAAAAAATATATGAAATAAATAATAAACAAATAGTATATTATGGTGGTAATTATAACTATTTTAAAGAAAAAAAAGTAAAGTAAAATAAAATGTTTTGCTTTTTTTGTGTAAACATATTAAAAG
>CAYNLX010000060.1:0-4409 GCA_964398265.1 uncultured Muribaculaceae bacterium
TAATTATTTTATTATTATTTTTAAAACTTATTGGATTGTGAAATTGAGGATTTATTCCATAATCCAGCACAAAAACATTATTATTTGACGTATCTTTCTTGTATTTTGAAATCATCTCTACGTCAGTGGAAAAGATATAATCTGATTTTTCTGCAATAGGAAGGTAAATATCATAATTGCTTGGATCTTCTATCGTCTGAAATAATGTTTTTTTATTGTTTTCCCTAGCATATTCAAATATTTCTATAACTTTTTTCTGACTGATGCCCGTTGAAAATCCCTTGTAATCATTATTCTTCATGCCCTTCCAACAACTAACAAACATAACTATATCTACTTTTTGAACTATTTCTTTATAATTTTCATAATCTACGTAAAATAAATTTACAGCATCTTTGTAATAATTAAACATATATTCATCTGTTATAATTCCAATATTAATGTTTATTTTATGATAATAATTTGAACCGTTAGAACTACCAATTCTTTCTATAAGGCAATCAAAATTATTATAAAGACTCATATTTATCTTTGGAGTATTTATAATATTATTCTTTGTTTTTCTATAAGAAGAAGAAACTCTATTTTTTATTCTTGAAGGTATGCTAAACACTTTCTTTTTTAAATTACTAAATTTTCTTAATAATTTTATTATTTTTCTATTATTAAAATCTTTAATATTTTTTTGTAAATTACATATCTCATTATAATATTTTTTATTACTGTCATTAATTTCTTTATTGATATTTTTTAATGAAACATTTTCTAATTCTAATTTGTCTATGTCTCTCATCAATTCTTCATTACATCTGTTTGACTCTGCAATACTGCTATTCAATTCTTTCTCTAATAAATTCATTTTATTGTTAAACTTAAGTTTTTCTTCTAACAAAGTCGTGTTTGCGGAGGATAGTTTTTTATTTGTTTGTTCTAAATTACTATTGACTCTCTTAACTGTTTCTAGCAATATATTATTTTCTTCAAATTTGTTTTTTATATCTTTATAATCTTTTTTACATGTTCCATTTTCTATAATTGAGGCAGAATATTTATTAATTAAATTTTTTTCTACTTCAAAACATTTATTTTCTAATTTTTTCATAATATCAAAATAATCAACAATATTTTGTTCGTTATTTGAACATTCTATACATGTCCACTCTTCTATAAAATCAACATTTTCTATCTTTATTTTCTTATCTAATAACTCAAATATATCGCAAATCATATAATTTTTTTTATGATCTAAATATGTATTATATCCAAAAGGAACAGTAATTAATAAAGTTCCTTTTTCATTTAATAAAGACTTTGCCTTAATAATTGTTTCCAAAGGAAAATATTGATGCTCTAATATCTCTGATAAAATAATAGTATCGAATTTTCCATCACATTCAAATTCACTTATTGATGAATGAATAAATCTAACATTTTTCTTTACAGAGTCATCCTCACATTCCAATAATGCATTTGCCCTATCTAATGCACGCTTATCAATATCAATAGCAACAATCTCTTTACCTTCGCGAGCTAACAATATAGGAAAAATACCCTGTGAGCATCCAATATCTAAAACATTTTTACCTTTTAAATGAGATGAAAGCCAACTAAATCTTTTCTTAGTTTTTTGTTGCATCTCTTTTCCTAAATTTCCAATATAGGCTTCATATATTTGATCATTATTATTGATATTGTTGTTTTTCATTTTTAAAACTCCCACAAATTTCCATAGTTTATAACTTTTTTATTTTTTGTTTTACTAATAACATTTACCACATCAAATATTATTATATTCTTTGAAGAATTATCAAATGACTTGTCATTAATGTCTTTAAATACATCATGACTAACTAAACATAAAAGCATATCAGCATTTTTAAGTGCTTCTTGTCTTGATACTAATCCTTCTTTTTTAGCATGTGGATCATGAACTTTAACAACATATCCCATTTCTCTTAATATATTTACTATTTCTAATGAAGGTGATTCTCTTACATCATCAACATTTGGTTTATAAGTAATTCCAAAAATTGCTATTGTTTTTTTCTTATCCTTCTTAAGTAATCTATCAACATTATTTGCCACAAAAGAAGGCATACCTTTATTTGTATCTCTTGATAATTTTATGATTTTAGCTTCTTCTGGAGCTTTAGCACAGATAAAATATGGATCTATTGCCAAACAATGTCCTCCTACTCCTGGTCCAGGAGACAATATATTAACTCTTGGATGTTTATTTGCCATAGCAATAACATCTAATACATTTATATCTAAACTATTGCACACTTTAGTAAGTTCATTAGCTAGAGCTATATTTACATCTCTATATGTGTTTTCCATTAGTTTACTCATTTCAGCTGTTTTAGCTTCTGTTTTAATAATTTCTCCTTTTACAAATGCAGAATAAAGTTCAGCTGCCTTATCAGAACATTTTTTAGTAACACCTCCCACTATTCTATTATTATTCACTAATTCATAAAAAATTTGTCCAGGTAATACTCTTTCAGGACAATGAGCTAAATAAATATCTTTTCCAACTTTAAATCCCGCTTCTTCAATTAGCGGAAGAATATAATCTTCTGTGGATCTAGGTGCTATGGTTGATTCTACGATAACGGTATTTCCTTTTTCTAGATAAGGAATTATTGATTTAACAGCATTTATAACATATTTTAAGTCACAACTCTTATATTCATCATCCTTATTTGGAGTAGGAACTGATATAATAAAAGCATCTGCCTTCTCTGGAGTCAAACTTGCTCTTAACATACCACTTTCAACTACAATTTTAACCCTTTCTTCTATTCCAGGTTCTTCGATATGAACTTTTCCAGCATTTATAATATTTACAATATCTTCGAATATATCAACACCTACTACTTGAACTCCATTACTTGCAAACATTATGGCAGTGGGTAGTCCAATATATCCAAGTCCTACTACATTAATTTTTTTCATTTACTACTTCTCCTTTTTTAAAATAAATAATCCTTAAAAAACTAATTATTTTTCTATATCTTCCTATTCTCGAAGGCTGAGTCATCAAGCGATATAACCATTCTAACCCACACTTTCTAAATAAAACAGGACATCTTTTTACTTTTCCACTATATACATCAAAGGATCCTCCTACACCTTGTAATATATTAACATTTAATTTATCATAATTGTCATGTATCCATCTTTCTTGCTTGGGTGAACCTGTAGCAACAAATAAAATATTAGCACGTGATTCATTAATTGTATTTATTATGTAGTCATTATCCTCCTCATACCCGCATATCATACCAACTATACTAATTTTACTATACTTATCTAATATTTTTAACTTTACTAATTTTACTACTTCATCATTTGCCCCATATAAAAAAACTTTGTATCTTTTATTATTTGCAAGTTTCAATAAGTCCCCCATAAGATCAATTCCTGTTATTCTTGACTTTATATCTCCATTTAACTTTTTTGAAGCAAAAATAATTCCGATTCCATCAGGTATCTGATAAGTAGCATTATTTAATATGCTCATAAAAGATGGGCTTTTATAAGCCAGCATAATTTTTTCGGGATTGATAGCAATTATAGAAGATTTTTCATTTTTTCTAATATCTTTATCAATACTTCTAATTAATTGTTTTGAAGTTGTATTACATACTTCAACTCCAAGTATTTGCTCTTTCTTCATAACCATCCATCCACATCTAATAATATTATTTTATATTTTTAAAATTATATCCTTTTACATAAGGAATTATTGTATTTCCTTCGACTACAAATGCTTTTTTAGCTACGTCTAATATTGCTTCATCACTTTTTGAATCACTATAAGATTCATTAACTATTGCATTTGGTACAGTTATAGCCAACCTTTTTAATTTTTCTTCTTTTTTACAATTCTTTCCAATGATATATCCAGAATTATCAGTTTTAGTAGCAATATATTTTACTCCTAATTTATTACAAAAAACTTTTATCCATAATTCATAAGATGCACTTAGTATAATATCTGTATTACTTTTTTGTGTGATATACCATTTTTTTATTTTATACATATGTGAGTTTACAAAACCAATAATATGGGAGTCTAAATCTTTAATTTGAAATAGAAACATAAGCATATTCTCTTTTACTTTTTCAAATTCAATTTTTCCTTCTTTATATTCTTTATTAAGTTTTCTCGCTTTTAATAAACACTTAAGTACTTTAATAGGATATTTTTTTAATGAATAAGTTATTATATCCTTACATGAATCACCATCATAAATTGTATCATCAAAATCATATATATTCATATTACACCTGCTTTTATAATTGTTCTCTCATAAATTTTTCATATTTTCTCATAATGTGGCTTGGCTTACCTTCATCTTTAATTAAGCCCTCATGTAACCATATTACTTTATCACACAATT
>CAYNLX010000061.1:0-4012 GCA_964398265.1 uncultured Muribaculaceae bacterium
CACAAGTGATTGTAATACCTTAATAAAATATTAATAGCTAACAATGTGTTAGCTTTTTTATTTGCTTTAGTAGTTTCTTTATGATAAAATACTTAATGAAATGGAGCGATAGTATGGAAACATTTTTATTAATAGTATCAATTTTATTAATTGCAATTGTGTTATTACAAAGCGGTAAAGCAAGTGAGGCTGGACAAATAATTTCCGGAGGAAATGAAGCTTTATTCCAAAACCAAAAAGAAAGAGGATTAGAACTTTTAATAAGTAGAATAACTCTTACTTTAGGAATATTATTCTTTGTTATTTCGTTTATATTATTTATTAGATAGTAAAGTACATCGTTAATCGCGATGTTTTTATTTGTTATTTAAATGATATTAGTCTATACTATATGTAGTGATAATATGAAAAAAAATGGATTTACTTTATTAGAATTATTAGTTACTATTGCACTATTAAGTGCGATGGGCTTAGTAATGGTTATAGGATTAAATAAAGTACAAACAAATAATAATAAAAAAGAATGTAAAAGAATAATAAGTACTTTTGAAACAGCTGCAGAGGTTTATGTAGAATCAGGCAATTCAATTAGCTCTGATGGTGTAACTTTAACTGCATTAAAAGAATCAGGGTTAATTGAGCCTAATATAATAAATCCTATTACAAAAGAAGTATTTGATTATTCTAATAAGGTAAATTCTAATTATGTTTTTGGAGGTAATATTTGTGGATAAAATGAAAAATGATATTAAGAATATAATGAAAGAACAAAAAAATGCTTTAACTCCGATTGAAATAAATGATTTATTGGGATGTAAAACAACATTAGAATTAGAATTAATTATAAAATGTTTAAATCAACTAGTAAAAGAAAATATAGTATATTTTACTAAAAAAGAAAAATATATATTATATAATAATTGCCCTAATTTTAAAATTGGAAAATTAAATTTATCTAAAAAGGGGTTTGGTTTTGTTATTTTAAAAGATGAAGAAGATATCTATATTAGCGTAGATAATTTAAATGGTGCTACACATGATGATGAAGTTCTTTGTGAAATAATTGGAAAAGGAGTAAAAAGAGAAGGCATAATATTAAGAATTCTTAATAGAGAATTAAATAATTTAGTTGGAGAAATAATTATTAAGGATGGAAAAAAAGTTCTTGATTTAGATGACGATAAAAGAAAAATAGATATTGAGTTAGACCAGGATAGTGCCTATAATTGTGTAGAAGGCCATAAAGTAGTGGCTAAGATAATAAAAACAATAGGTAATAATAAGTATTTAGCAAAAATTAGTAATATAATCGGACATAAAAATGACCCAGGTGTTGATATACTAAGTATTGCTTATAAATTTGAAATATATAATGAATTTAGTAAAGAAACAGATTTAGAAGTAGATAATATACCTAATGAAGTAAGTGATTCCGATTTGGATAATAGAACAGATCTAACTGAAGAGTGTATTTTTACTATTGATGGTGATGATACAAAGGATATAGATGATGCAATAAGTATTAGTAAATCTGGAAATAATTATGTATTAGGAGTTCATATAGCTGACGTAAGTAATTATGTAAAAGAGAATACTAAATTAAATGAAGATGCTTTAAATAGAGGAACTTCTTCTTATTTAGCAGACACTGTAATACCTATGTTGCCTCATAAACTATCTAATGGAATATGTTCATTAAATCCAGATACTGTTAGATTAACTATTTCTTGTGTAATGACTATTAATGAAAATGGTAAAGTTATAGATTATGATATATTTCCTAGCTTTATAAAATCAAGAAAACAAATGACATATAAAAAAGTCAATGACATATTAATGAGAAATATTGTTGCTGATGATTATAAACCTTTTGAAAATCAATTATTGTTAATGAACGAATTAGCTCATATATTGCGAAAAGAGAAAATTCAAAGAGGATATATAGATTTTGATTTGGATGAAAATAAAATAATTCAAGATGAATTAGGTAGAGCAATAGATGTAATAAGAAGAGTCAGAGAAGATGGAGAAATCTTAATTGAAGATTTTATGATTGCAGCTAATGAAACTGTAGCAAGCCATATATATAATATGAATTTACCTTTTATATATAGAACTCATGATTTACCTAATGCTGAAAAAATTGAAGATTTTGTTAATTTAGTTAAATTATTAGGATATCAATTAAAAAACAAGCCATTAAAAATAACACCTTTAACTATGCAAAAAATGTTAGATGAATTAAAAGATAAAGAA
Organism: uncultured Muribaculaceae bacterium; assembly: GCA_964398265.1. GTDB lineage: Bacteria > Bacillota_I > Bacilli_A > RF39 > UBA660 > CAYNLX01. The sequence goes on from CAYNLX010000061.1 coordinate 2,257, forward strand.
GAATTTCCTGTATTATCATCAATTTTATTACGAAGTATGAAAAAGGCTGATTATAGAATAGAAAATATTGGACATTTTGGATTAGCGTCAAAAACATATACACATTTTACCAGTCCAATAAGAAGATATCCTGATTTAATGGTACATAGGCTTTTAAGAAAGTATTTATTTAATAATGAAATAAATATGGATGTAGTAAAATATGAAGAATCAACATTACCTGGAATAGCTTTACAATGTAGTGAAAGGGAAGTTGCTTCAGTTGAAGCAGAAAGAGAAGTTACAAGTATGAAATCTGCAGAATATATGGAAAACCATATAGGAGAGGTTTTTAAGGGCCATATTTCCGGCATTACGAATTTTGGTATATTTATAGAGCTAGACAACTTAATTGAAGGATTAGTACATGTAAGCACCCTAAAAGGGGAATATTTTGAGTATGTTCCAGAATTATTTTCAATGATAGGAAAAAGTTCTAAAAAATCATATCGTTTAGGAGATAAAATTAGTGTTAAATTAGTAGCAGCTTCAAAAGCTACATCAACAATTGATTTTGAAATTCAGGAGGAACCAAATGGAAATAAAAAATAAAAAAGCTTATTTTGATTATTTTATAGAATCAGAAATAGAAGCAGGTTTAGTTTTGGTTGGAACAGAAATTAAATCTATTAGAAATGGATCATGTAATTTAAAAGATAGTTATGCAATTATTAAAAATAATGAAGCATTTATTTTGGGAATGTATATCGCTAAATATGAAGAAGGAAATAGATTTAATCATGAAGAAACTAGAACTAGGAAATTACTTCTTAATAAAAAAGAAATATTAAAGATCAAATCTTCAATAGAAAAAGAAGGATATAGTCTAATACCATTAAAATTATATTTTAAAAAAAATAAAATAAAATTATTATTAGGCATAGCAAAAGGAAAAAAATTATATGATAAAAGAGAAACTATGAAAGAAAAAAATCAATTACTTGAGGCTAAAAGATCATTAATTGAAAAATATTAATAAATGTGTTATAATTTTTAACACGGGGTCGCTTGGTTTCGACAGAGTGTTTTTATGTCTAGATAAGCAAGTGGTTGCTATACCTTACATAGCACAGTTTAAAATTAACTGACAACAATAATTTTGAATTAGCATACGCTTAATAGCAAATTGCTAGCTTCTACCATACTTTTGCTCATAGAGTAAGGATAGGGGCTCATAAATATGAGCTATATTAATTTTCTTGTTTAGGGTAATTAATGAATTTAACTAAACTAGTTAATAGTTAGGGAGTTAATAACTTTTCTATTAATAAATTTTAAAGTTAACTAAACTTGTAGAAACTATTCGTATCACACTTTGGACAGGAGTTCAATTCTCCTCGGCTCCACCAGAGAAGAATCTGCTTGAACTTTTATTAGTAAAAGCATAAAGATAAATATCAATTCTAGAAATGGAATTGATTTTTTGCTGTACTAAAAAGTAAAGGAGGTTCTTAAAATGGTAAATATAATAAAACAAGAAATTGACATTGAAGAAGCATTAAAAAGGAAAATAGAATTTATTTGTAGTTTTTGTAATACTACTTATGAATTAAAAACAGGAAGTATTAGGACAATGGAACATACAAATATCAGCTATGTAGAACCACACAGAATTATTATAAAAGGAATTGTATTTCTTATGTTTAATTATGAAATAGATGTTTATAACAAAGAAATTAAAAAATATAAACATTTAACATATGTAGAGAAAACAATG
>CAYNLX010000062.1:0-3734 GCA_964398265.1 uncultured Muribaculaceae bacterium
ATATATCATAATTTTTTTTCTACATATAAATCTACATTAATATAATCAATTTCTTCTAACATCATATTAATAAAAAACTCTACTCTAAACATTTTTTCCTCTTTTCTTATAAATATATTATCATTTTTATGTCCTAAATAAACTTAATAGACAAAACTAGTCATTATTTGTAAAACAAATTATTATTAATAATGAAAAAAATTATAAAATATTGTATAATTAATATTGGTGATATAATGAAATATCCAAATAAAGTAAAAACAAATTATAATAAAACTGTTACATATGGTAATAGAGGGATGAATTTAGAAAATATTTTAAATATTACCAATGATTATTATTTAAATAATGACATTGCAATAATCTATAAAAAACCTACTCCAATTGGTATAATAAAAACATCACTAGATAAGAAAAAGATTAATTCAGCATATTTTAAAACTAAATCAACTCTAGATTATAATGGTTTATATAAAGGGAAATATCTAGATTTTGATGCAAAAGAAACTAAAAGTAAAACTTCATTCCCTTTAAATAATCTACATGAGCATCAATTAATACATATGCTAAATATAATAAGACATGGTGGAATTAGTTTTCTAATTATATTAATAAACAATTGCTTTTATTTATTAAATGGAGAATCTATTAAAGAATACTTAGATAATAATAAGAAGAAAAAATCTATAGATTATAACTATATAAAAAGTAAAGGATTTCAATTGAATTTAAAGCCAAATGGAACACTAGACTATTTATCAATAATTGAAAAAATATATTTTAAGGAGAATAATTATGAAGCTTAAAAAGAAAAAAGAAAATAATATTATTAGAGAGGATACTATAAAAGTTAAAAAACCTTCAAAAGTAAAACAAGAAATAAATAAAGATTTAGGAAAAGTTAAAAGTAAATTAAAAAAAATAAAGGATGATAAAAAAAATAGAGGCACTTATATATTAATAGGTTTAATGTGGTTATTAATAGCTTTTTTCACTATTTTTGTAATCTTTATGTTGTATATAATAATTTCTGCTCCAAAATTCACTCCTGAAAAATTGTACGATAAAGAAGCTACTATTCTATATGATATTAATGGTAATGAATATGCTAGACTTGGAACTGAAAATAGAGAACTAGTTACTTACGATGATTTACCTCAAGTTTTAGTAGATGCAATTGTCGCTACTGAAGATTCTAGATATTTTCAACACAATGGATTTGATATAGCTAGATTTTTAAAAGCTACTGCGGGACAATTAATAGGTAGATCTGGAGCAGGAGGAGCTTCTACTCTTTCCATGCAAGTAGTTAAAAATACATTTACTTCAAAAGAAGCAAGTGGAATTAGGGGAATTGTTCGTAAGTTTACAGATATTTATATGTCAATTTTTAAAATTGAAAAGAATTATACAAAAGAAGAAATAATAGAATTTTATGTAAATGCTCCATACTTAGGTAATTATTCCTATGGTATTGAACAAGCTAGTTTATCATATTTTGGAAAATCCGTTAAAGATCTGACATTAACCGAAGCTGCTTTAATGGCAGGACTATTTCAAGCACCAGGATCATATGATCCATATGTTAATCCTATTAACGCTACAAAAAGAAGAAAAACTGTTTTGGATTTAATGTATAGGCATGGTTATATTACAAAAGAAGAAAAAGAAATAGCAAATAGTATTCCGGTTAAATCTCTTTTATTAAATAAAGAAAAAGAAGATAATCAATACCAAGGATTTATTGATACTGTTGTGGAAGATGTTAAAGCTAAAACTAACAAAAATCCTTATGATGTTCCTATGGAAATTTACACTACAATGGATCCTAAAATACAAGATTCAATTAATAATGCTATGTCAGGAGAAGTAATTAAATTTAAAGATGATGTTATTCAAATTGCAATGGCAATAACAAATGTAGAAAATGGTTCTATATCTGGAGTTGGAACCGGAAGAAACAAAAGCGTTCAAAGAGGTTATAATTTTGCTACACAAAGTAAAAGGCATCCAGGTTCATCTGCAAAACCTTTTATGGCATATGGTCCCCTTCTAGAATATAATAATGCTTCAACGTATACACTTTTCTTTGATGAAAAATATACATATTCAAATGGAACATCAATCAAAAATGCTGATAGTGGGTATACCGGTTTAAACACTATGAAAGTTCAATTAAGAAATTCTAGAAACATTCCTGCATTGCAAGCATTTCAACAAGTTGATCCTAAAAATATAGCGGAATTTGCACATAATTGTGGAATAGATTATGGAAAAGAACTATATGAATCTTATGCCATTGGATCATTTAATGGAGTTAGTCCTTTATCTTTATCAGCTGCTTATGCAACATTTGCAAGAGGCGGATATTATATAGAGCCTTATACATATACAAAAATTAAATATAGAGAAACAAGCGAAGAAATCGAATATAAACCTGTAAAAGAAAAAGCGATGAGTGAATCAACTGCATTTATGATTAATTATATGTTAAGCTATGCAATGAATGATGGCTTAGTTGGATCTATTAACAATGGAAATACTCCTGTAGCAGGTAAAACTGGTACTAGTACAATAGATAGAAATAAAATAAAGGAATTGAATTTACCAGGTGGAACTGCAAACGATAGTTGGGTTGAAGTATATTCCCCTGAATACTCTTTTGCACAATGGTATGGTTATGATGAAATTACTAGTGAATATTATATGAAAAGTTCTGATGCGTGGAGCATAAGAAGCACTATAGCTAGATATATGGTAAAAAATGTTATGAATACCGGAAATGGAAAGAATTTCCCATCTACATCAACAGTTAAAAAGGTAGCAATAGAATTTGAAACAATTCCCGCTGCTCTAGCAAGTGAATATACTCCTAAAGATTTAATTGTAGAAGAATATTTTAAATCTGGAACTGAACCCACAGATGTTTCATACAGATTTAAGCAATTAGATAACATCGATAAATCAACTCTAAGCTCTAGTATATCCGGAAATAAAATTACATTATCTTGGGATTCAATATCAACTCCTGATGCAATTAATACAACTTTTTTAACTAATTATTTTAATGAAAACTATAAACAATGGTCAGAAAAATATTTACAAAAAAGGTTAACTTATAATAATAATTATATTGGAACAATTGGATATCAAGTATATATTAAAGATGCATTAGGAAATTTAACTCCACTTGGATTTACAACTACTAATTCATATTCATATACAGCTGATGGAATAACAACTAATTATACATTCGTTATAAAATCTGCTTATAGTATTTTTAAATCAAATATGAGTTCAGGTATTGAAATTAAAGTATCCACTACTCCAGTTGAAACTAATGAAATTACTATTAATCTTAAAACAGGAGATCCAACTTCTCTAACAGTTTCAGGAACTGGTTATTATACAGAAAATTATGCATCTCCGGTTACTATTAAAAAAGGATCAATAGATATTACTTCAACATTAACAATTAATAAACAATACATTAAAACTGAAGATAATTCGGTATTACAAAATGGAATTCCTAAAGATCAACCTGGTAATTATAAAGTAGTATATTCCGTTGTAGTAGAAGGAAATACATATTCAACATTTAGAGAAATTAAAGTATCTTAAAAGAGTAATTATGAACTGAACCCCAAAAGTTGGACAGTTTAATACTCGTATCTTAGGTAAAGGACTTAAGTCTGTAATTTACAGGTGATAGTCCTTTTAATTTTACTTTAATT
>CAYNLX010000063.1:0-3433 GCA_964398265.1 uncultured Muribaculaceae bacterium
ATATTTTTTCTCCTCGTAAATTAAACTCATTATTAATGATAACTCGATTTATGGCTTCTTGTTTTACATAAACCGGATAATACTTATTTTTTTGTGTTCATAAAATATCTATTCCATGTTTATCTACTAAACAGCATAAATATTGTATCCCATGAATCGCAATGTTATATTTTAGTGATAATGATTTCATAGATAGTCCTTGTTTTCTATCTTTATATAAATTTATTTTATCTTCATAGCTTAATTTTGACATATAAAAACCTCGTTTCTATTTTGTCCAAGAAACGGGGTTCATATCATTAATCATTACTCTTTTTATATTTACAATATTTTTTTAATTTACAATTTAAACACTTGGGATTTCTACTCTTACAATAATATCTTCCAAATAAAACAAATTGTAAATGTAATTTTATCCAACTCATTTTTGGAAATAAATTATATAGTTTCTTTTCTATTTCAAGAACAGAATCATTATCTGAAACTAAACTAAGTCTTTTAGATATTCTTTCAACATGAGTATCAACTGCTATACATGGTTCTTTAAATAAAATAGAAAGTACAACGTTACATGTTTTTCTTCCAACACCAGGTAAACTTTCTAAATAAGTCCTATTATTAGGTACTATACCATTAAAATCTTTTACCAGTTTATTTGAAATACTTTTTATGTATCTGCTTTTCTTTTCAAAAGAGCCAACTGGTCTTATAATATTTGTTATTTCATTAATATCTATATCAGCCAAATCAAATATACTTCTATTTTTAAAAAGAACTTCAGTGACTTTATTTACAGTTTTATCTGTACTTCTTGCACTTAACATAACAGCAATTAATAATTCATAATCCTCATTATAATTAAGTTCACATTTTGGATTAGGAAATAATTGATCCAAATAATCCATAATTAATTTATTCTTCATCTAGCCAATTATAATCAAATAAATCACTTTTAGAAACTGATCTATCTTTTCTACTCTTTTCTATGTCTTCTTTTGTTTTATAGCCTTTTTTACTCCATTCGTAAATAATCTTATCAATATATCTAAAATTGTTAACACCATTATAAACAGCTTCTTTTAATGCCTCAACTATTAGTTCTTCACTATTGCCTATAGAAATCCATCCGTTAATCATTTCATATTCTAAAGGACTAATAGTTCTTCCAAATTCTTTTTCAAATATTGAATAAATATTGTCTTTAGCATCCTTTACTTCATTAACAGAAATATAATTATTAATTAATTCATAAATAGGTTCAATACTAATACAATCATTTATTAAACCACTATCATCTTTTATGTTAACTATTTTAATAAGTGATTTTTCAGTTAAACTTCCAAATGTTTCCATAACAACTGACTCTTTTAATCCTGTTACTTCTGAAATATTTTCTATATTAAAATTTGTATTAGGATTATTATAAAAATATATTAATAATATAAATTCATTTAAAGAAAGATTTAAATTATTTATACTTTTAATTAATATAGATGGGCAAATAAACTTATTATCTGTAAGTATTTTATTTAAACTATTTTTTGTCATTAATAAAAACCTCCTTATTGTCTTTAATATAATTAATTAATACATTTTTTTTATTTATTATATTTCCTTTTATAATCTCTTTTTCTATTTCCATTATAACATTTTTAATTATTTTTGAAGGACCAATATTAAGAATATTCATAATATCATTAGTAGAAAGATCAATATCTTGAAGATTTTTTATTGGTAAGCTTTTATACATAATATTAATCTTTCTTTTAGTTAATCCTAAAATATTCCCTGCTACAATAGATATATATAAACCATATTTATAAAGAATATATTTATCAATAGTGCCATACTGTAATATTTGCCTAATAATATTTATATTTTTTATTTCTTCTTTTTTAAAAATATATTTTGGACTATACTCTATTTGGCTCCACATTCCGCTTAAATCATTAGTGTATTTTAAATTTGCTATTTTAATATCAAGTATATTCTCTAAATCAAATTCCTTTATTAAAGATACACCATATTGATAATTCTCATTAACTAAAATTTTATCTAGTTCCTCTTTCTTTCTAAAAAAAGATAAATTTTTAATTAAATACTTATTATTATTTATTGTATTTATAATTTCTATATCTAATTTAAAATTAAGCGTCGAAGCAAATCGAATAGCTCTTAACATTCTTAACGGATCCTCTTTAAATTTTATATTTGAATCTCCAATTGAACATATAATACCTTTTTTAACATCTTCAACTCCATTTAAATAGTCAATTATATCTCCATTACTATTCATTAAAATACTATTAATAGTAAAGTCTCTTCTCTTAAGATCAATTTCAATATCATTTATGTAATCCATAATAATAGGTTTCCTATCATCATATTTTTTTTCACTTCTGAAAGTGGTTATATCAAAGTTGAAATTATCTTGTCTAATTCTTATACTTCCATATGATTCTTCCCTTAAATTTAAATCAGAAAATATATTATTTAATTCTTTTGGAGTTGCATTTGTACAGATATCAACATCGTTAGAACATTTTCCTAATAATAAATCTCTTACAAATCCTCCAACTACATATGCTACGTATCCGTTGTATTCAATTTTATTTAATATATTTTTAATAATTTCATTCATATATATACACCATCTTAATTTTATCATATTATAGAATTAATGTAACAAAAAAAAGAAGCATTATTCTGCTTCTTCTTTGTTGTCTAAAAATTTTTCTTCCATATATTCACTAGCTTCATCTTCTATATAATCTTTTTCAAGCATTACTTCTAGATCACTATATTGTTTAGCTCCAGTTCCTGCAGGAATTAATTTTCCAATTATAACATTTTCTTTTAATCCTCTTAAGTAATCTGTTTTACCTTTTATTGCAGCATCTGTTAAAACACGAGTAGTTTCTTGGAATGAAGCAGCTGATAAGAATGAATCAGTTTCTAATGATGATTTAGTAATACCTAATATCATTGGTTTCCCAATAGCAGGTACTTTTCCAGCTAAAATAACTGGCTTATTTGCATCAGTAAATTCCCTTAATGATATTGCTAATCCTGCTACTAGATCTGTATCTCCAGCATCTAATATCTTCATTTTAGAAATCATTCTTCTTACTATTATTTCTATATGTTTATCAGAAATATCAACACCTTGATCACGATATACTTGTTGAATCTCTTTTAAAATATATTCTTCAACTGTAATTGGATCAGTTACTGCCAATAATTCTTTAGGGCTTATTGCTCCTTCAGTTAACTTATCTCCGGCATTTACTTCTTCGTTTATTTCAACTTTAACTTTAACACCATAATTTGTAACATGTTCTCTTTCTTCAACATCATTTTTAACAATTATTTTATGTTTTCCATTTGATTCTTCAATAGAAATTACTTTACCGTTAATTTCAGCTATTGTAGC
>CAYNLX010000064.1:0-3020 GCA_964398265.1 uncultured Muribaculaceae bacterium
CATCATCTTTATTTGATTTTAAACCTGAATAATAAGCACATGCAGATATTCCATTATGATTTAGCCACTTAGTCACTAAATTACAATCATTTTTTGTCAAACAATAAACAATACATAATGGATTATCCAAATACATTTTTGCACCTTCAAAATCCAATTTATTATTACGTTTAATATATCTAAGTGATGGTACACTACAGTTAATCTCGGTATTATAGATCTTACGTATTTTTTCATTAATTATAGTAATGGATTCTTTATGATTATGGTTTTCTAAAGATTCAAGTATATAATTTCTAATTATTATTTTGTTTATTACTAATTAAAAAGGGTATATTATTTATACATACATGAATCTTTTATAACTTAAGACATAAAATAACATAGAAAATTAATTTTCTACTTGACTTAGATATAACAACATGTTATATTTAGGTTGACTCATCTGCCACGTGTAGAAGGAGACTCTGATGACGCTATTTTAAATAGCGTTTTCTGCTTTTTTGAATCTTTTTATTAAGCCCTGGTGATAATATTCTTCATCAACATAAAAACCAGATATTAACAAATAATAATTTTCTCTTTCTTCTAATATTACTAAATACCTTTTAAAATAAATATAATGTCTGTAATTTTTATTCTTATATTGCTCAATCCATCTTATGGGTTTATTATTGCAACAATCAAACTTGCAATCATAATTTTCAATAAAATATTTTATCCATTTTATTCTTACCATTCTATTTGGCTCAGGCTCACGCTCTTCTATCTTAACATAATTTTTACAAGTACAATGGTAAAACGACTCTTCTTTATCATTGAATTTAGGGATATATCTATATTTAATAGGTTTGCTTTGATAATAAATAATTGAATTCAAATACATTTCTTTAAATATGCCATACAACTTGTCTTCATATTCTTTATATTTATTCCAATCTGGATATTCAATTAATTCCGGCAACCATTTACAATTATCTTCCATAGTCACTAACCCATTTAAATATATTGAATTTTTCTGAGTATCTGTTTGTAGAAGATATTAAACTTTCACCGGATTTTTCTTCGAGATATCTCACTATTTCTTTTTTTGCATCACTATTGTCCAAATTATTATTTCTGTATCCAATAGCGCCAATGAATAAGTCATTTAATTGAAGAATTTCTGACTCATGAGATTTAATATGCTGTATTTTACATATCATATCTTCATAAAAATCATAATATGAATTATTTAAAACTTCCTTTAGTTTAGCTATTTTTTCAATGCTGCACGTGTCTTTTATATCAATATAAATATTATATTTGTTTTTCTCTAGTAATGTTTTTCCTAACAACATATAGTAAACGCGATAGTACCATTTATCATGATTCAAATAATAATATTTATTAAAATCAAGTTTTGATTTATCTGCTATAACAACCCTAAAGTTTAAGTCATTATTGTTAAAAAAATAATCGATTAATTCCTTATAGTAATCAATCTTGCTCATTGAAATCTTTGTCCATTTTAATTCATAATTCGTATTCAAATTATATTTTAATTTTAGGTTTTTTAAATCTTTACTGACTTGTTTTGAAGAATCCTTTACACAAGAAATAAATCCTAATGTCATAACTTTATTGTCACTATGAGCAAGATGATTGCTTTCATCACAGTATAAATTATATATCATTTTACACCTTCTTCAATTTTTAATATAAATTTATTCATTTCTTTAATAATTCAGCTCAGAATGTTCCATTTTTAACATTATACTACAATTTTTTAGTTAATAAAATGATTATATTTTTATCCCATAAACAACAATAAGTAATTACTAACTTTAATATCACCACAGCTACCACCATGGTGCCAGGCACCAGCAAGCGCCCAATCACACAATTTCAATAAGTACCCCCTGCTCTAATCTATTTTTTCAATTTTCCCTAATATAGCCATTTTATTTCTCCCATTTCTTCTTCATATTAATTAACAATTACTATGCTTCCGACGCACAATCTTTGCAAAATCCAGACATCATATTTCAAACGTTTATTTTTTGACATAAAAACTTAAAATAAACTATTACTGGACTAATTTCCTATAAGCTTCATTGCTGTCATCCCAAGAAGACCTACTATTTCAGCGTAAAACCAACCATGTTTAGCTGTATGGTTTGATATTTTTTGAAACAAAGCCTTTTGTTTTGGAATCGAACGACTATTCTCAATGTTTTCTGCTAACTCTTTCACTTCATTAATTAGTTCCAAAAGGGTGTCTTTGTCTTCTCCACCTTTTTCTTCAATTTCTTTTTCTATACGAGCAATTGAATTATCAATAGAAATTGTAGAGTTAATCACATCTCCAAATATAATATTTCCACCTGCTGCATTTAAAGTGTCAATATTAATGGCTGCTTTTTTAGTTTTTTCACTTTCCATTGCTAATGCCCTTTCTTTATCTTCAAAATAAGTAAGTGCTTGTGGCGATAAATTTAACATACCACCACCCATCCAAGGTATCAAACTGGTTATAATACCATACTGCGATAGCTTTTCTAGTTCCACACTAAGCCCAAAACCAATATACGATGGAAAACATTCTACATCATAGTTTACTTGATTATTTGCTTTTAACTCAAGTTTTAGTAAAGCAGACAATACATCTTCAGCGGTTTTATCCATTATTTTTACACCTTCAATAACAGGCTGCCCGTTAACAATAGATGCCGCTTTTTGTCTAAGAGCTTCTTTGTCGGCAATTTTTTTGTTTTCTTTGTGTTGTTTTTCAGCTAACTTGCGTTGCTTTTCTAATTCTTTTTCTAATGTTGATTTTGCCATTAATTTTTCCTTTCTACTCCATCGTAGCCTGTCCATCCATAATCATTTAACCCCATATTTTCGGAGCTTTCCCAGGCACCAAGAGGTGTTATTACGGGTGCACCCGTTTTAAGATTCTTTATTGATGTACTCCAATAGCGAGTCACAAACCTTGACTGGTTTCTTCCCTGGTCCCGTCTTATGGATAATTCCTTTCT
>CAYNLX010000065.1:0-2902 GCA_964398265.1 uncultured Muribaculaceae bacterium
ATACATATCAAAACTAAGTATTCATAATATACATACAAGGCATATTGAATGTGTAGTCAAACTAATAAAAAAGATATCTTATTAATAGATATCTTTTCCATATTAACGACTTCTTGAATTAGAAGTGTTACTCTTACATCTAGAATTGCTTCTTGCTTGAGTTTTTCTTGCTCTACTTCTAGAATTACTCCTAGCATTATTTCTAGCGTTAGTCACTTTAATCACCACCTAATATTATTATGGTAATTAATTATAAATAAATGTATATTATTTTAATATGAGAATGGAAATATTTGGTCCTTTATTATTATCTTTTATAGCAGGATTATCTACTATATTAGGAAGTATTCTTATTTTTATTAAGTTTAAGAAAGTAGGGGAAGTAATAGTTTTTTCTCTTTCTTTTTCATTTGGAATAATGATTCTTATTTCTATATTTCATTTAATACCAGATTCATCAATTATTTTAATTAATAACTATGGTATATATTATGGATTAATAATTATATTTCTTATATTTATGTTAGGATACTTATCAATAAATAAAATAGATAAAAGTATATCAAATAAAAATTCTTCATTATATAGAGTAGGGCTACTCTCTTTTATATCTTTAATTCTTCATAATTTTCCAGAAGGAATAGCTGTCTTTATTGGTGCTATAAGTAATATTAATATAGGTATAAAATTATGTTTGGGAATTATGCTACATAATATTCCTGAAGGAATAATTATTTCTATGCCATTATATTATAGTGGTGTTAGTAAAAAGAAAGTAATATCTTATACAATGCTATCAGGTTTATCTGAACCAGTTGGAGCTTTATTATCATATATATTTCTATATAGATATATAAATAATGTATTATTATCATATATATTAATTTTCGTTTCAGGATTAATGATTAGTTTATCAATTAATAATATTTTAAAAGAAGCATTAAAATATAATAAAAAACAATATATTCTTTATGGAATTATTGTTTCTATTGTTATATTTTTTATATTAAATTTAGTTACAAGTTAACATAATATATAGTAAATAAATTTTATTTCTCTTTTCTAGTATTTATGAAAGGAGTTTTTATTTATGTTACAAAATGTTCGTGTTGTTTACGTTGCTAGGTATGATTTTAAAAATGATGATACTGGTGAAGTTATTCGTGGTTGTAAAGTTACTTATTTATCTGTAGATCCATTTGATGAAAAAGATAATAAAGGATATAAAACTAATACTATTAATTTAGCTTATGAAAAATTTAAACTTTTTGAAAATGTTGCTTTTCCTGTTGATTGTCAAGTAGAATTCGATATAATTGATGCAAATAAAAAACCTAAAGTTTTAGATATAAAAGTATTATAATATCTTTTTTAGAGAGGGGGGGTTTATTATTTTACTTTTAGAGTCTTCAAATAATTTTTCAAAAAAGTTAACAGATTTACAATTATCAAATATTATTAAAGAACAAAATAAAAATTATAATGAAATTAGTAATTGTATTTATTCTTCTTTAACTTCACTTGAAAAAAATTTATTTGAAAATATCATTAATAAAAGAGGTTGCTATTTATCAGATATTTCTCAAGTTAGTAATGGAAAATTTATTACTATATTTATTTCTGAATTTGAGTTACAATATATTGAAAAAATTCACACTTCTTCTTATTATGAATTTACTTTTAAACGTTCTAATGGAAATTTAGAAGTAAAGAATTATAACTTTTTTCCTAGACTTATTGAAAAAGGTCCTTATGATACATTTGATATTATTGATTGTATTGGTTGTCATAACGGATTTGGTTGGGAAGTTGTTAATGCTAGAGAAGTTATAAAACAATTTAGTTATCAAGAAGTGCTTTATTAAGCACTTCTGATATAATTATATTTATGAAAGGAGTGGTTCCAATGTTAATTATGGCAGCTGCTACAGCAGCAGAAGTAACAACCGTATTAGAAGCACTAGGTTCTGTTTATACGTTCTTAGTTGGTCAAATCGGTGAAATTGTTACTTTAATTATGTCACAACCATTGTTATTAATACCTATCGGTATAACAATTGGTTATGTTATTTTTAGATTTTTTAGAATGATCTTTAAATTAGCATAATTAAATGAGGGGCTTTTATTATGAAAAAAAATTTAATTAATTCACTACTTTTAGATACATCAAATTTGTTAGCTTATGTTAATACTACTGATGATTTATTAGTACTTGAATTATTTGTTAATTTATTACTATCACTAAAAAAAGAATGTATTAATCAGGAGTGTGGTATTAAATGATATACTATTTGCTTGGTATTTTTACCAGTTCAACTTTTTTATTTTTATTTTTTATTTTAAAATTTTGTTTAATTCAAAAAGAAAAAGTTCAAAAAATATCTACACATAAAGACGAAAAGATTAATGCTGTTATTGATGATAATAAAAAAATTGATAAAGCAGAATTCTTTAGATAGGAGTTGTTATGAAAAATAAGTTTTTTATAATTCTATTAAGTGTATTTTCCTTTTTCTTTTTTTCGTGTTCTATAAATGCAAGTACAAATTTTACTATTAATTATGATATTCATGATCATTTTAATTATTTTTATGAACAAAAAAATAATACTGTTTTATATCAATATTTACAAAGTCAAGGTTCTGGTCTTATTGATACTATTAATTCTTATTTTTCTACTTATAATCTTTCTGGTTCTAATATTTTTATAACTAATGTTGATGATTGTTTTTTTAATTGTTCTGACATTCCTTTAAACACTTCATATATTATTTATTCTTCTTATTATATGCCTAAAATTTCTTTTTCTTCCAACGGTTTACTTAGTTTATATTTTGCTCGTAATAACGATAATACTCCTTTAGGTTCTGTTTATTTCGATTCTAATATGAATTATATTTCT
>CAYNLX010000066.1:0-2833 GCA_964398265.1 uncultured Muribaculaceae bacterium
TTTGGACATAAATAATGAGGTGGTAAAGCATTTACTTCTGTTATTCCCATCATTGTAGCAACAAAACTTGATCCTACACTACCCCTTGATCCTACAAAATATCCATCTTCATTACTTTTTTTAACTAATTTTTCTGCTATTAAGTATATAACATCGTAACCTCCACCAATAATACCACCTAGTTCTTTTTCTAGTCTATCTTCTATTATTGTAGGTAATGTTTCACCATATAATTCGTGAGCTTTTTTATATACCATTTCTTTTGTTTCATTATCACTATTCTTCATAGTAGGGGTATATAATTTATCTTTAATTATTTTCAATTCTTCTATTTGATTTGCAATTAAATTTGTGTTAGTAATAACAATTTCTTTTGCTTCTTTTTCATCTAAAAATGAAAATTCTTCTAACATTTCTTTTGTAGTTCTAAAATACATATTAGGTACATCAATCACTCCAGGACGATACAGTGGATGAAATCCTACATTTGGTGTTTTTTGATTAATAATAATATCTCTATATATTTTATCTTCTTTTGTTAAATTATGAACATCTCCTGTAGCACAAACTAATTTACCAGCTGATTTAGCTACTTCAATAATTTTAGTTATATTGTTTATTATTTCTATTTTACTACCAAAATCACTTGTTGATATTAACCATTCCGCATCAGTTGGAGGAGTAACTTCTATATAATCATAAAAACTCATTAAATTTGTTAATTCTTCTTCAGTTTTACTTTTAGCAGCATTAAATATTTCTCCATTTATACAACCACTACCTATTAGTAAGCCTTCTTTATTTTCTACAATAACACTTTTTGGTAATTTAGGTATTTTATGTAAATATTTAGTATTTGCATAGCTTATTAATTTAAATAAATTTTTCAATCCTATTTGATTTTTTGCTAAAACACATATGTGATATGGCCTAGCAAATTTAATTAAATCTTCTTCATTTACGTTTTCATATAAATCATTAACAGTTTCTATATTTCTGTCATCTAATATTTTACACATTTTATAAAAAACTAAAGCAGTAGCTTCTGCATCGTAGTCTGCTCTATGATGAGCATTTTCATCAAAATTTACTTTATATCTTTTTACTAAAGCAGATAAAGAATGTTTTGATATATCTGGATTTAATATTCTACTTAATTCCATTGTATCTAGTATTGTGTTATCAAAAGATTTATTTAAATATTTTTTACAAGCTATATCTATAAAAGAATAATCAAATCTTGCATTATGTGCTACTAAAGGTAAATCTTTTACATAATCTAAAAATCTTTTAAAAACATTTTCTTCGTTATCTTTATCTTTTAACATATCATCAGTTATATTAGTAATTTCTATAATCTTTTGTGGTAATAATCTATTTGGATTTATTAATTCATCAAACCTATCTATTATTTCTCCATTAGATATTTTAACTGCGCCTATCTCAATCATTTGATCAGTACCACCGGCATTAAATCCAGTTGTTTCTGTGTCAAAAACTACATAAGTATCAGATAATAGATTATAATCTTTTTTATTTATTACTATATCCATATCATCATTTATAACATTAAATTCCGCTCCATAAATGACCTTAACCCTATCTTCACCTTTATTATCATAATCATTATATAAATCTGGATAAGCCTGTAAACAATTATGATCAGTTATTGCGATTGCTTTATGTCCAAAATTTCTTGCTTGTTTTAATAGCTTTGTAGGAGCAATAACTCCATCCATTTGAGAATACATAGTATGAGCATGCAGCTCAACTCTTTTTTCTTCTTCTTCATCTTTAATAATTTCATCTTTTGAATCAATAACTTCCATATCTCGGATAAATAAAACTATATCTTTAATAAAAGTATCGTTTTCAACATTACCTTTAAATTTATACCATTTGCCAGCCTTAATTTTTTTACACAAAGCTTCGTAATCAGCATGATTATTTTTCCATATTCTAAATTTAGCAATTAAACTATTACTTTTATCACTAATTTTTAATGTAATAATATCCACTTTTTCTGTTTCTCTTGTTTCTATTCCAAAAACATAAGCTTCAACTATAACATTCTTTTCTTCAGAATTAATATTATTAATACTTACAGGATTACCTTTTATTTCATTTCCATATATTAATTTGCTTTCAGGATTATTATTTATTTTATTTGAAGTTTCTTGTTTTTCTTTTTTGGGTATTATTATTGGAATTTCTTTAGTGTTTTCTATTGCTTCAATTACACTTTTTTTCTTTTCTTCATTTATAGTGGCTTTAATAAGAATATCTTTAACTCCATAATTATTTATATCAATTATTAATTTTTCTTTTAATTTATTAATATTATTACTTTCCACTTTACTTGTAACATCAATTATTATAGTATTATCTTCCAAAATAATATCTTCAGATTTGATACTTTCTAATGAAGGATGCTTTTTAACAACTTTACTAAATAAATAATTAAATGTTATTAATTTTTCTTCTTCAGTTAATTCTTTATAAGAAATACTAATTGTAGTTTTAGCTACTCCATCAATTCCTTTTTTTACACAATCAAATAATTTATCAATATATTCTGGATCAATAAATTTTTCATTCAAAATATAAACAATCATAGTTTCAGAAGATTTGTTAACAGTAACTTTTTCTACTTTAGAAGAAGTAAAAATATCAATAAAATCACAATTAATTTTAGTTAAAAATCTTTTTAATTCTTCATTCATACGCATACCTCTTAATACTATTTTTTCTCATAAAAAATAACCACCCTGATTTTTTATTTGTATTAATATTATAACATGTATATTTTTCTTTTAAAAGTTGTTTTATAAAA
>CAYNLX010000067.1:0-2716 GCA_964398265.1 uncultured Muribaculaceae bacterium
CCTTGACCTCCTGCGTGCAAGGCAGGCGCTCTAGCCAGCTGAGCTAATTCCCCAAAAGACATATTTAAATATTATCATAAGATAATGTAATTATCAAGTAGAAATTGAAATTATTTCTTTAAATTTAATTTTTATGTTATCTTCTAATATAATATAATTTTGATTTTGATTTATTTTAATTATATGTCCTTTATAAGTAGTTATTTTATTATTGGAAATATATTTTATTTTTAGACTTATATCTTTATCTATCGATTTATTTAAATAATAATTAATTTCTTCAATTTGTTCTTCACTTAATGAAGGCATTTTAATTTTAGCTTTTTCTTTATTTATTGATTCAGTTATTTTATCTCCATTTAATAATGAATTAAATGGTTGCCATTTTATTATTCCTCTATCTTTTATGATGAATGTCCTCCTATTTTTCCATTTCTTTCTCTAATAGTGGAATCTTTTAATAAACCTGATGCTTTAAATAAACTGTTTTTTCCATATTTTGAGTGTACAAAATCTATAGCATTATTAATATTATCTTCATTAATATTCTTCTCATAATCTTCAAAAATATTCAATTGAATACTATTTTTATCATTTAATTTTCCAAATGAAATAGATACTTTCCTAATCGGGGAATCATCATAATAATTATCAAATATTTTTAAACACGTATCTAAAATAATTTTTTCATTATCTGTGGAAGTAGATAATTTCATCATATGATGAAATCCTCCTCCTATATCTTTGGAATAGCCTATACCAAATGATATGAGACCAGTTTGCTTTCTATTTTTTCTTAATCTTATAGTTAAAACTTCAACCATTTCTTCAATAATAAGTTTAATATTGTGACTATAATAATTTTTAAATAAAACTTGGCTATGTCCATATGATTTTTCTTTTTTTAAGTTTTTATAATCGCTTATTAAACTAAGATCAATTCCATTTGCATGATTGTAAATTTCTTCACCCATAATTCCAAATCTCTTAATTAATTTATTTTTATCGTAATGTGCTAGATCATATATATTTTTTATTCCCATATTATTTAAATTAATTTCCATTCTTGAACCAATGCCCCACATATTAGATAACGGAGAAATTGTCCATAATTTATTTGGTATATCTTCGTAGTTCCAAGATGCTATACAATCTTTATTATGTTTTGCCTCAATATCCATTGCTATTTTAGCGAGTAACATATTTGGACCTATGCCACATGTTGCGGTAAGACCAGTTTTTTCTTTTACAGTTTCCATTATTTTCTTTGCAAGTTCGTAATCAGTCATTTTATACATTTTTAGGTAATTAGTGACATCTAAAAAAGCTTCATCTATTGAATAGACGTGTAAATCTTCGCTACTTATAAAATCTAAATATATATTTATTACTTCAGTACTTTTTTTAATATACAGACTCATTCTAGGAGGTACAACTATTAAATTTTTAAACTTTTTATTTTCATACATTCTTGCTCTAGATTTCATTCCTAAGCTTTTACAATATGGAGTAACAGCTAACGTAATAGCTCCATCTTTTCTTTTTGGATCAGCTACAACTAGTGGGGTACTAAAAGCATCAAGTCCTCTATCAACACATTCACAAGATGCAAAAAAGCTTTTTAAATCAATAACTAAAATATTTCTTTTAAAAGTATAATCCATAGTTTTACCTCACAAACAAATGTTCTATAAATATTATAAAATATTGTATAAAAAAAGTCAATTTTCATTTTTATATCTTTATGATATAATTAAACATGGTGATTATATGGATTTACAAAATATTAAATGGAATAAAAAAACATATAAAGAGTTTGTTAATTATTTAGAATCTTTAAAAAATGAAAAAAACTCTTTATTTGGTCAAAAATTAATTAAAACTAAATATGAGATACTTGGACTTAAAACTCCAGATATGAAAAATATAATTAAAGAAATATTAAAAGGTGATTATGAATCATTTTTAAAAGTAGTCGAACATAATTATTATGAAGAAATTGTAATAGAAGGTGGAATAATTAATAATTATAATTTTAATAATGAATATTATATTTTATTAGAGAATTATTTACCATTTATAGATAATTGGGCTACTTGTGATGTATTTTGTTATAAAAATAAAAAAATATTAAATAATTCAGATAAAAACTTCAATTATTTTTATAATTTAGCAAAGGATAAAAGGGAATATTATTGTAGAATGGGTCTTATAATGATATTGGGTAATTTTGTATTAGAAGAATATATTGATAAAATATTATTATTAATAGATTCAATTGAAAGCGATTTATATTATGTAAATATGGCCCAAGCTTGGTTACTATGTGATTGTTATATTAAATCTAAAAACAAAACAAGCAACTATCTTTTAAAAAATAAATTAAATAAGTTTACATACAATAAGGCAATTAGTAAAATGTGTGATTCATTTAGAGTAAGTGATGAAGATAAGAAATATTTAAAAACGATAAGGAGAAAATAATATGTATGATGTAGTAATAATAGGGGCTGGTCCTTCGGGATTATTTACGGCTTATGAATTAATTGAAAAAAATTCAAAATTAAAAATTATAATTTTAGAAAAAGGTAAAAAGGTTAGTAATAGAGTTTGTCCTATGAACAAATTTAATAAACCATGTGCAAATTGCAATCCCTGTAATATATTATCTGGATATGGTGGAGCAGGAACTTTTTCTGATGGAAAATTAAATTTT
>CAYNLX010000068.1:0-2613 GCA_964398265.1 uncultured Muribaculaceae bacterium
ATGGATATGTTCCAGTAATTATAAAAAAAGAAAGTAGATTAAAATATTATGAAGCGTTAGATAAAGCACATACAACAGGAAATTATACTGACTTTATTAAATTGATTAATGAATTAGAAATTGAGATGCTAAATAAATATTTGAAAATTATGTAGGAGTATAAAATATATGAAAAACAATAAAATAATAAAATCTAAAATGGATATTTTTTACTTGCTGCTTTCTTTGATTTTGATTGGGTTGGTAATTTATGTATCAATAAAAACAGGTAAGTTTTTAGTGGATGCAATTAAATTAATAATAGAAAAATATCCAACTATTTCAGTTGCATTAATAACCGGATTTTTAGCATTTATTTCAGTTATAATTGGAAAATATTTGGAAAATAAATATAATGTTAACAACAATATAAGGGAAGAAAGACAAAAAATATATATTGAATTTTTAGATTGGCTAATAAATAATGTTCTTTATGATGAAATATCTAAAAATAAAAATATTATAAAAGAATTAAGAAAACAACAAAAATATATGACAATATATGCATCGGATAAAGTGTTAAAAGCTTGGGCTGATTTTAAAGATTCTGCAATGAAAAGTGAATCAAATAAAAGTGGATTATCAAAAGAAGAATCAACAAAATTTTATTTGAAAAATGAGGCACCAAAAATTGAAGATTTAATATTAGCAATTAGAAAAGAATTAGGATATAAAAATAAAAACTTAAAAAGATATGATATTTTAAAATTATATATTAATGATTTAGATAAATATTTATAAAAAAGTTACATTCTGACCATTCGCAGGAGGTACAGGCGCAGAAATAATATATCCACTTAGGAATACTGATTCTTTTTCAAAGATTATTTCAAATAATCTTGAATTGGCTGGTCAAAATGTTAGAAAGTATTATCAACTTAGGCTTCCCAGTGATCCATCAAAAGATTATTATTTTATTCTTAGGGACACGGCCAATAATGAAGCAGTATTAATTGAATATGGTTTTATTGATAATGATGATGATTTAAAGAAACTGAATAATGATTTAGATAATTTATCAGAATCCGTTGTAAAATCCATTGCTGAATATTTAAATGTTAAATATGTTCCAGTAATAACTGATACTGATAATTATTATATAGTACAAAAAGGAGATACGCTTTGGAGTGTAGCAAGAAAATATGGCATAACAGTTTCAGAATTAAAAGAATTAAATAATAAATCATCAAATCTTTTATCTATTGGAGAGTACTTAAAAATTAATAAAGATACTCTAGAACCTAATATATATATAGTACAAAAAGGAGATACATTATATAGTATTGCTAGGAAGTATAATACAACTGTGGATAACTTAAAAAATATTAACAATTTAACATCTAATACATTGTCAATCGGGCAAAATTTAGTTATACCAAGTAATTCATTAGAAAAAATAATATACACTGTTCAAAAAGGAGATACGTTATACAGTATTGCAAAAAAATATAATACCTCAGTAGATAAGATAAAAAATATAAATAAATTAATTACAAATATACTTAGTATTGGCCAGAAACTAATTATATCTTAATGAATTTTTTTACAAATTCCACTATCTGGGATGTAGAAGCAATGACCTTTATATTTACCGGAAAAATCTTGATCATACCACTTGCTTTTACAAGTTACACCAGTTGATGGAGCATAAAACCATAATGCATTTGTAGCTGGATAGTAATACTCGCCCCTTACTATCCTTTTTGCTAAATTTTTTTCTAGAGTAGTTGAAGAGCTTTGAAATAAAGAATTATTTATTCCAGAAAATTGATTTGCTTGATAAATGGCTTGATAAATAGTTGTAATATTCTTAAATGTCAAACAATCTGCTAGAACTCTATTTACCACAACATTTCCAACCATAAGCATAGCTAAATTTCCATCAGATAAAGCTTCTGCTCTCATTATTCTAGCAAGTAAATCTAGTTCTTTTTCTGTATATTGAACAATCATTTTATCACCTATTTAATTATATACAAAAATTATTGTTTAATAACAAAATTATGTTATAATACATATATCTATTAAATCACAGGGGTGTGGTATAATGGTAGCATAGGAGTCTCCAAAACTTTTGATGGGAGTTCGATTCTCTCCACCCCTGCCAAATTAAAAGTCACTCCAAATTATTGGAGTAAAACATAATGAAAGCCATGGAAAATAAAGCGATTTCCGTGGTTTTTTGTTTTACAAAAGAAGGAGTGAAAAACATGGAATATTTTATTAAAAAATTGGTTAAAAATGAAGAATTAGAGAAAAGAATTAAAATAATATGCAGTTATAATAGTTCTAAATGTGAATTTATTAGAGGCCATATTATTAATGTTAAAAAGACAAATATTAGTTTTATAGAGCCTAATAGGATTATAGTGGCTATTAAAAAATATAAGCTAATAATAATCTATTATGATAAGGACAATATGTTTTTATATAATAGAACGATGCCACTCGATTATAGAAAGCTTGATAATTTGTTAAAGCATATAAGAAAAGAGATGGCATAATGGCTAAGAAAAAATTAGGTATAGGTAATATTGAAATAAATAAAAAGTTCAAAGATAAAGAAGAAGCTTA
>CAYNLX010000069.1:0-2264 GCA_964398265.1 uncultured Muribaculaceae bacterium
CCTCCAAAATACTATTAAAATTATAACATCATTTCATGTAAAAAGATATTATTTTTTATAATATCTTTTTATATATACTTATTTATTTTAACGAAGAAAAATGTTGATATATATATTATTGTAATTATTAACATATCATAAATGATATAGATATAGTTAAAGATAAATAATCCATAAAATAAATATAATATTAATGATAAGAATAAGTATGTTATCACTCTTAATAATATTAGAATGATAACACTAAATACAATATTTAATAAGAATATATCGCTTTTTTTAATTCTTAAAAAAATAAACTCTATAGATTCCACAATAAATTTATAACTTATAATAAAAGAGCAATATAGAAGTAATCCAATATTAAAAAACTTCATTATAATTAATAAAAAATTGAACCCTTCAAACTTACAATATCCTAAAATTCCAGTATAAACTGTATTTAAAACCTCTATATCATTATCTCCTTGAACTATAATAACAAGAATTATAGAAATTAAATATATAATAAAATAAGGTACAGTATATTTCTTTAATATAGACAATATTTTTAAATTTTGGTTCTGAATATCCTTCCAGAAATTTATTATCATTAAAAGCACACCTACTAAAAGTAATATATATAAGAAAGACAAAGAAACCTCCAACGGAAAACTGCTATACTTTATATATTCAATATAATGAAAATACAATAATTTCATTTCCAATATTGAATTTACCTTATCATTCATTATTACAGGGAAAAAATTAGGTAATGATATTATAATTAACGGAATTGTTAAAAATATATTATTTTTAAATGTTCTATATATAAATACAGAAATAATAGATAGAATAAATATTATAGAAAAATATCTTATTATAAAAAATATTATATATACATAAGAAGGAATATTATATTCATAATAACTTTTTCCTAGTGAATCTGATTTAAAAACTAAAATAAACAAAGTAAATAATAAAAATGTAGTATATATAAATAAATTTGTTTTCAACATTTTTTTAATAGTATGCTGAAAATATTTTGCTTTACTTTCAAATCTGGGTAATATTTCACAACTGTTATTTAAATTTTTTAATATTCGGTTATTAATATAAGTAAACATGGAAAAAAATATTACAATTCCCACGCCGTTAGCTATTGTTGAATAAACATAATCATAAAACCCATAATCCTCATAAGTTTGAAGTGTGTTAAAAAAAACAAAAACAACTAATATAGAAACCATAAAAAATATATCATATTTTCCCATAAAAGATTTGAAGTGTGAAAAACTGTTATTAAGCTTCTTTATCATTTTTATTCTCAATTTTAACTACTTTAGCATTTTCAAATTTATATATTTCATCTGCTAACTTATCAATATCTTCTTTAATATGTGTAGAGATTAAAATTAACTTTCCTTCTTTTTTCTTTTCTAACAAAATCCTTCTTATTTTCAATACAGATTCATCTTCTATAGCACTAAATGGTTCATCAAGAAGAATAATATCAGGATCCTCCATTAATACTTGAGCTATACCTAATTTTTGCTTCATTCCAAGTGAATACTTACTAAAAGGTTTATCTTTTTCTTCTATTAAATTAACATCTTCAAGAGTTTTTAATATCTCTTTATCTCCAATTTTATTTTGTATTTTTGCAAGCATTCTTAAATTTTCAAGTCCAGTAAAATCAGGAATAAATGTAGGATTTTCAATTAAAGCTCTAACACTTTTAGGAAATGATTTTGTTACATTAAAATCTTCTCCCTTACAAATTATAGTTCCTTCAGTTGGCACATATATACCTGCAAGCATTTTTAGAAAAACAGTTTTTCCAGAACCATTCTTCCCTACTAGACCATATATCTTTCCTTTATCGAATTCTATATTGATATTATCTAAAATCATAATATCTTTGAATTTCTTTGTAAGATTTTTAACTACTATTTCCATAAATCTCTCCTTACTTATTTTTCTCTAAATTCATAATAAACTTCTCTTTATTCTTATATGATAATAACATAATTATGAATAAAATTAAACTGTATAATAATAAGATGAATGTAAATATCTCAATACCTAAAAAAGTTAGATAGCCCACTATAACAGTTAAAATTGAGTTGGAAATATAACGGCTTTTTATTTTGCCAATAAGACCAATTTTGTAGTCATTTTTGTTTTGTAAGTAAGTTTTATCATATTAATTATAACATCTTTTTTAAAGATGTAAAAAGATATTATTTTCATAATATCTTTTAAGTAAAATATTTTATTTGTTT
>CAYNLX010000070.1:0-2202 GCA_964398265.1 uncultured Muribaculaceae bacterium
TAGCAGAAGGAGAATTTCCTAAAGTTTCTTCTCAAATTGATAAATTGGCAAAAATAATGCTAATAATAAAAAAACAAAAACTATCGATAAAAATATTGGATAACCCATTCCTTTTTTGCTAAAAAAAATTTGATAGCTTTCATTATTTCCAAATGATATTCTGAAAATATATATAGTAAAAATTGTAATCCAAGAAAGCATTGTTACTAAAAACAATCTATTTAAAAACATATTATAAAAACCATTAATATTAATATTTATTAAAACGTTTATACATAAATGAAGTTCAATAAACATATTTACTATAGCTAAAATTAATAATACATTATATATTTTAGTTTCAAAACTACTAATTCTCTTTTTTGTATAAAATAAAACTGCTATTATAATTGTGTATATTAAACTACAACCAATAAGCGACATACTTATAATCATTTTTACCCTCCAGTACATTTTAATATATCTTAATAATATCATAAAATTCAAAAAAATAATATAGTTTGTTAATTATTCGTCTTTAGAGTTCATAAAAAAACTTGATATGATTTAATACCAAGTTTAAAAAAATTATTATCTTTTTACTAAAACTCTTCTTGGCTCTGGCGGTGCCACTATTTGTATAGTTTCAACATTTTCAACAATCTCATGTACTGGATCACTACCTTTTGGTAATGATACTGATACAATATTACCTTCGCTATCCATTTTATAATAAGTCGATCTCTCATCTTTTAATGTTACTGTTTCTCTTTTATCTGTCGCTAAACTACGTGCAAAATTAGTTCTAAATATTAATCCTTCTGGTATGAAGTCTTCTGCTCCATATGAACTATATACTCCTTTAATAATATCAACAGGGTTAACCTGAGGTGCTATCACTAAATTTACGACTGGAGTACCTGTTATGTCAAAATCATCATAAGGTACTAATATTGCCTCTGCTTCAATTACTCCAGGAACATTCAACAATCTATCTCTCATATCAGATAGGAAATTTCCGCTTGATAAGTCAATTGGGTTTACCTTTCCATTTGTGAAAGATATTCCTGAATAATATCTTTTAGTCTGAGGATTGCGAGTAACAAATGAATTAACTCTACCTTCTACTGAATACAATGGTTTTCCATTATACTCACGTACAACCCTAGCAATATCATTATTAGTTCCCCATACTTTGCCATCCTCATCTGTAAAATTATAAAAATTATTAGTTGCTTTCTCATCATTGAGGTATTCTTTCATCTGCCAACCACATCTAGCATACAGAATTCCTCTTTCGCCATTAACCACTTTTTTTCCAGTTAAAGGATTAATAATCATTGCTTCAGCACTGGGAACTAATAGGCCAGATTCGTTAGTTCTATCTTCAACTCCATATGTTGTTATGTATGCAGATCCAAACTCCGTGCTACCGTATCCAATACCTATTGGTTCTGAACCTGCCATTTTAAGCCTTTCATTAACTAACTTTGTTGGTTCAAGTGGTGTAGGCTCTCCTCCACAAGCAGGTCTTAATTTCTTCAAACATCCTGGTTTAAGTTGTGAATTAGCAATAGCCATATATAACCCAAAAGGTGCTACTACATCATTTATTTCATCTTCAATTTCTTCTTCAGTTATTACTGCTGGATCAAACGCAGCAGGATTATAAACAATATTTGATCCAGATGCTCTACGAAGTAGTAAAGCGAAAAACTGACTTGTAATATGTGAAATTGGAATAAGCAATAATGATTTTTCACCTTCTTTAATTGGAAAATCAGGATAATTATCCTTTTCATATGCTTGCAACATTTTTATTATTGCTTCATGAGTATGTACAGCACAATTTGGAATACCAGTTGTTGTTCCACCAGTATTAGAATATGTAGCTTTTGCAGTTAATAAATCTACTATTTTTTCTTTTGTAGGCAACATTATTCTACTGTCAGCCAGTTTTTTTATTTGACCAGGATATACAATTTCAATATTCTTTGGTAAATCCAAAGAATCAATCATAGTCTTATAATCAAATTTACTATGATAGATTTTCGCTTTGTCATTTGATCTATAATCTCCTGCAGAAGTAAATATTATTCTTTTAATTGAATCTTTCCCTTTATTTTCGCCAAGTGCTTTCAAAGCCTCTTTAAGATCATTTGATATATATTCTGAACTTATTACAATAGTGTCTGCTCCTTTATCAACTGTGTGTCTCAAGAC
>CAYNLX010000071.1:0-2175 GCA_964398265.1 uncultured Muribaculaceae bacterium
CCAAATAATGTATCACATCTAGTAGTAAATACAGTAAAATCATAAGATGAATTATCTATCTTAAAAATTACTTCTGCTCCAATACTTTTACCTATCCAATTTCTTTCTATTTCTTTAGTAGATTCTGGAAAATCTATTTCATTTAATCCACTTAATAATCTTTCTGCATATTGTGGTATATCAATTACCCATTGTTTCATATTCTTTCTTATAACAGGAAAACCACCGCGTTCACTTTTACCATCTATTACTTCATCATTAGATAATACACAGCCTAATTCTTCACACCAATTAACAGGCATATTAACTTGTTTAGCTACACCATCTTTAAATAATTGAATAAAAATCCATTGAGTCCATTTATAATAACTTGGATCACAAGTTGAAATAACCCTATCCCAATCTAGTCCAAATCCCATTTCTTTTAATTGACTTGAAAAAGTTTTAATATTAGCTTCAGTAATTATACTAGGATGATTGCCAGTGCTAATTGCATATTGTTCAGCAGGTAATCCAAATGAATCAAATCCCATTGCATGAAGAACATTATAGCCTTGCATTTTTTTCATTCTTCCTACTACATCTGGAGCGGTAAATGCTTCAGCATGCCCTGTATGTAATCCTACTCCGGAAGGATATGGAAACATATCTAATACATAATACTTTGGCTTAGAAAAATCCCAGGTATCTGTTTTAAAAATTTTATTGTCTATCCAATACTTAGACCATTTATTTTGTGCTTTTTTGTGATCGAACATTTCTTTTATTCTCCTTTCCTTTTTTTAATAATATTTTCCCTATTAAACCGTAAATAATAATTATTAATATATATAAAATTGCAAAACCAATTAAAAGTTGCCATATATATTTTATTTTTAAACTACATATAATAGTGGTTGTTAAAGAAATAATAAATGCATTCACTAAACAAATAATATATGATAATGTTTTATAATTAATTTTCTTTTTTTCTAAATTATATTTATTAATTAAATATTCTATTTCTCCTGTTTTATCTAATGTTTTATTTTTTGTTTTAATAATAGTTTTAATCAAATATACTACAAATACTATAAAAAATAATAAACAAAAGAATAATAAATCATTCATATAAACCTTCTTTCTAATAAAAAAACGTCCTTAAAAGGACGTGATTTACGTGGTACCACCTTATTTTGTTCTCTATTATTTATAAAGGAATAACCCTAACACATCATTAATCAAGTTCATAAATATTTCTTATTAGTTTTCACCAAACACTAATTCTCTTAAAAGAATATATTTATTACTACTATTAAATCATCTGCTTAAAAAATATTATATTAAATTTCTGCTACATAATCAAGTAATTTTAAAAACATTCTTATAAACAAACTAGATAATCCATTTGATTTTAATCTTCTTATTTTAATTCTTTTCTTTTTTATATCCTCTTCACTAAAAATAATACTTGCTATTTTTTCTTTTAATTTTGTTTCTATTTCTAAATCACTGATTATAGAATTTATTTCTTCATTAGCAAATCTTATAGCATCTATTTCAATATCTTTTCCTTTACAATTTATAGTTAATTGACTTACAGTATTAACATCATTAACATCTACTATAAAATCAACATCATCGACATACGATATAGAACTAATTTCACTTTCATTTTCATACACTATTACTTCATCAGCTTGCTTAGTATTTCTAAATCTTATTCTATAATTTCTAGTTTTTGGTATTATTCCTGTTTTTCCCTCAATAGGTCTAATAATCAAAGTGTAATTATTAGTTTGATAATTGTAGTCTATTTGTGTTATTAAATAATAACCTTGTTCATATAAATCAGAATATCCATCATCTTCATATAAATTATATGTGTTACTTTTCCCAGGAAAAATATGTATTTCCATACTATCTGGGGAATTAGTAATATTTCTATTGTTTTCTAATACGCTTAGTGGCACTATAGTACCACTTCTTGCATAAACTGGATAATCTTCATCTTTAAAAAATGTTATATATCTTTTACCACCTATATATTTTTTCCCGGTTTTAAAATCATACCATAATCCATTTGGGAAGAAAGTTCTTTGAACAGCCCTATTCATAATTAAATCTTTTTTTGTAGTTATCGGAGATACAAATAATTCGCTTCCAAAATAATATTCATTTTTATATATTGGTTCA
>CAYNLX010000072.1:0-2158 GCA_964398265.1 uncultured Muribaculaceae bacterium
ACAAATAAATTGTTCAACTGGTTCTTTAGGATTACCTGAATTTGGTACTAACTTTGTTATTAAAATGTTAGAAGAAACTCAACCAAAAACTTTTGCAGAATTAGTTAAAATATCTGGATTATCACACGGAACAGATGTTTGGCAAGGAAATGCAAGTGAATTAATAAAAAATAAAGTGGTGGATTTTAAAGATATAATTGGTTGCCGTGATGATATAATGGTAAATTTAATTAATTATGGAATGGAACCATCTTTATCATTTAAAATTAGTGAATTTGTACGTAAGGGAAGAGCAAGTAAAGAACCAGATTCATGGATGGAATTTGTTGAAAAAATGAAAGAAGCAAATATTCCTCAATGGTTTATAGATTCTTGTGGAAAGATTAAATATATGTTTCCAAAGGCACACGCAACTGCATATGTAATGATGGGATTTAGAGTAGCTTGGTTTAAATTATATATGCCAATTAATTATTATTCTTGTTATTTAGGTATCAGATGTCAAGATTTTGATATAGATGCAATGTTAGCTGGAGAAAAAGCTATTAAAAATAAAATTTTAGAAATTCAAAACAAGGGATATGATGCTAGTAATAAAGAAAAAAATGTTGCTGATACTTTAGCAATTACTTTAGAGATGATATGTAGAGGCTTTTCTTTTAAAACTATTGATTTAGAAAAATCTGATGCATTTATATTTACTATATCTGAAGACCAGAAAAGTTTATATATACCATTTAGAGCTGTGGAAGGTCTAGGAGATTCAGTAGCTAATAAAATTGTTGAAGAAAGAAAAATTAAACCATTTATTAGTATTGAAGATGTACAAAATAGATGTAAGATAAGTACTACAACTATGGATAAATTAAAAACTCTTCATGTTTTTGATAATTTACCCGAATCAAATCAATTAAGTTTATTTTAAAATCAATTTACTTGCACTTTAGTGATGTTATATTGTATAATTATTAATATAATATAGGAGTGAAAAAATGAGGAAGATAATTGCAAGTATAGATATTGGTTCTAATACTATAAAAATTATTGTTGGAGAATTAAAAAATAATAGGTTTAATTTACTTGCAGTATCTGATACACCAAGTAAAGGAATAAAAAAAGGAATAATTATAAACGAAGAAGATGCAATTAATTGTATAAGGAATGGTTTTAAAAGAATTAATGAATTATTAGGAGTTTCGGTTAATAAAGTTAT
The DNA here is from genome assembly GCA_964398265.1 of uncultured Muribaculaceae bacterium. Taxonomy (GTDB): domain Bacteria; phylum Bacillota_I; class Bacilli_A; order RF39; family UBA660; genus CAYNLX01. The sequence goes on from CAYNLX010000072.1 coordinate 1,214, forward strand.
AGTTAATATTCCTGAAAATAATGTGGAATTCATGGTTGAAACTGGTACAACTACTATAACTAATCAAGAAAAAATAATAACTGGAAATGATATAGTAAGAGCATTACAAGCTTCAGTCTATAATAAAATTAATGATTCTAGAGAATTAATTACACTTATTCCAGTAGAGTATATTATTGATGAAGAAAAAAAAGTAATTAAGCCTAAAGGAATAATAGCTAATAAATTAAGTGTAAAAGCAGTAATTACCACTGTACCTAAAAATGTGGTATATGGAGTATTAAAAATATTAGAAAAATTAAACATTGAAGTAATAGATGTTTCATTAGGATCTATTGGGGATTATTATCAATTAAAAACTGAAGAAACTGATTCAAATATTGGTATAGTAATTAATCTTGGACATGAAACAAGTAAAATTAGTGTATTTAATAAAGGAGTATTAACAAATACAAAAGTATTAGATGTTGGTGGAAATAGTATTGATAATGATATATCATTTATTTATAAAGTAAATAAAATTGATTCTGTGTTTTTAAAAGAAAAATTAGCATTAGCTCATAAAAGATTAGCACAGCCAAATGAATATGAAGAAGTTACTAATAAGTTGGGAGAAAAAATAAGAATTAATCAATACGAAATAACTGAAATAGTTATGAGTAGAATAGAGGAAATAATTAATTTAATTAAAAAAGAAATAAATCACTTAACAAAAAAAGAAATAAGTTATATAATATTTACAGGAGGATTAACTGAGCTAAAAGATTTTCAGTTAATACTTGATGAAATGTTTAATAATAATGTTTCAATATATCATTTAAATGATTTAGGAATAAGACATAATAAATATAGTACAGCAATAGGAATGATAAAGTATTTTAATAGTAAATTGGAATTAAGAGATAAAGAATATACAATATTTAATAAAGATGAAATTGAAGAATT
>CAYNLX010000073.1:0-1787 GCA_964398265.1 uncultured Muribaculaceae bacterium
TCGCTCCTTACTAATGCTTCACATATTTCTAAAGCTTGTTCTCCAGTATCAGGTTGAGATAATAATAATTCATTTATATTAACTCCTAAATTTTTAGCATAAACTGGATCCAAAGCATGTTCTGCATCTATAAAAGCAGCTCTGCCTCCAGCCTTTTGTATTTCTGAAATTGCTTGTAAAGCAAATGTAGTTTTTCCTGAAGATTCTGGGCCATATATCTCAATTATTCTTCCTTTAGGATATCCTCCGACTCCTAAAGCAATATCTAGACTCAATGATCCACTTGGTGTAACGTCTATTTCCATATGTTCTAATCCACCAAGTTTCATTATTGCTCCCTTACCAAATTGTTTTTCAATATCATTCATTACGGCTTCTAAAGCCTTGTCCTTATCAACAGCATCTTTATTATTTTTCATAATGTCCTCCTTTGTATGCTTACATCTTCATTGTATTATAATAATTTTAATTTGTCAACTAGTTTTTCAAACATTTGTTTGTATGCGTAAAATGTCAAAAAAAAGATTATTGATATACAATAATTCTTTTATTGATTAATTAATTATTCAAATATTTATTTATCTTCAATAAAATATTTTTTATAAGAATTAAAATATTGAATTCCACTTATAATAGACAATACTGAAGCTATTATTAATAAAGAGTCTGCAACATTAATTCCTTTTCCAATTAGTTCAAAAGGTAAATTAGAAAAAAACACTAAAATTAATCCTATCATCATACAAGCAGTTTTAATTTTTCCAGTCCAACTAGCAGCTACTGCTCCGCCTTTATTTCCAGCTATCATTTTTATTGAATCTACAGCTATATCTCTTGTGACAATAACTACCGGAATAATACTAGAAATATATCCATTACAAGCTAAAGCAATTAATGTTCCATTTACTAATACTTTATCTGCTATAGCATCCATTACTTTTCCAAAATCTGTGACTAAATTTCTACTTCTTGCTATTTTTCCATCTAAGAAATCTGTGCTAGCAGCTATTACAAATATTACTCCACAAATTATATATCTCAAATCTAATGAAACTGCTGATATCTCATAAGTTGGAAAACTAATACCTACTTGATAAAAAGGAAAAACTAATAATATTAGTAAAATAATAGATAATACTATTCTTCCTAAAGTAATCTTGTTTGGTAAATTCATACTACACATCCTATTCTATATAACTAATTTCATTAGTTATTTTATTTCCAATGGTTATTTGTTTAACACTCCATATTACTACCAATATTATTAAAATAAATGTTAATAATAATATAAAAATAGTTTGAAAATGACTAATTTTTGGTTTAGGAGAAGTATATGGTGATACTACCCTATCATTATCTTGTTTTTCCATGTTTTTTTCATTAATTTTTTGTTCTATTTCTTTTATTGGTATTTTAGAAGTATATTCAAACAAATAAGAATTAAATTCATCAATCATTTTTATATAGTCTAATCCTAAGTATTTTGCATAATCTTTAATATAATCTTTTAAAACAAAAATATCTTTAAAACATCCAATGTTTCCTTCTTCAATATTTTCTAGTTCTAAAACTTTTATATTTAAATCTTCACTAACTTCCTCTAATTTTACCCCTGTCTTTTCTCTAGTAAGCTTTAACTGGAGTCCAATCTCGTTCAAGTTTTCACATCCTTTATTTTAAATAAAAAATATCATATAAGCCATGTTCTGTACCTAAAAGGTGACAAACATCTATCTACTATATTATAAATATAGTCCTCTACATCGTTATTATTCCTAGTAGAAGTT
>CAYNLX010000074.1:0-1516 GCA_964398265.1 uncultured Muribaculaceae bacterium
GCAGCAGCATCTGTAGTAGCCAAAGTTACTAGAGATAAAATGATGTATGATTTAGATGAATTATATCCTATGTATGATTTTAAAAATAATAAAGGATATGGTACTAAGAAACATATTGATGCTATTAATAAGTATGGTATTATTAAAGAACATAGAAAAACTTTTAGACCTGTAACAGATAATTTAGATAGAATAAATAATTAATTTAATTATTTATTCTTTTTTTTAAGTATAATGTAAACTTTATTGATATATATATAATGTAAGAAGTATTTTATTGACAAAAATAGAAATTACTAGTATAAGTTTTAATTAAAGGACGTGATTAAATGGCTTACGATTTAGTAATAGTGGAATCTCCAAGTAAAAGTAAGACAATTGAAAAGTATTTAGGTGATAATTATAAAGTAGTATCATCTAAAGGACATATAAGAGATTTAGCTACAACAGGTAAGTTTGGATTTGGAGTAGATGTAGATAATAATTTTGAAGCTAATTATGTACCTATACCATTAAAAAAGAAAGTTATATCTGAATTAAAAAAAGATGTAAAGAATGCTAATAAAATTTTTCTTGCAACCGATCCAGACCGTGAAGGGGAAGCTATTAGTTGGCATTTAAAAGATGCATTAGGTATAAAAGAAGAAGATTATTCTAGAGTATTGTTTTATGAAATAACAAAAGATAAAGTATTAGAAGCAATTAATAAAACAGGTAAAATCGATTATGATTTGGTAAAAAGTCAAGAAACTAGAAGAATATTAGATAGAATTATTGGATTTAGACTTAGTAAATTAATGCAAAGTAAAACTGGTGGTAAAAGTGCTGGTCGTGTTCAAAGTGTTGCATTAAAGTTAATTGTTGATAGGGAAAGAGAAATTGAAAAATTTATTCCTGAAGAATATTGGTCTATTACATCTAAATTTGATGAAGTAGAAGCAAATTTATTTAATTATAATAATAAAAAGATTGAAATAAAAAGTGAAGAAGAAGCTAATAAAATTTTAGATAAATTAGATGATAAGTATACTATTGCTAGTGTAGAATCTAATATAAAAAATAAAAAGGCAAAATATCCTTTTATTACTAGTACTCTTCAACAAGAGGCTTCTACAAAATTAGGATTTCCTGCTAAAAAAACTATGAGTATAGCACAAAAGTTATATGAAGGTATTGATATTGGTAGCGAAACAGTTGGGTTAATTACATATATGAGAACTGATTCAGTTAGATTAAGTGATGATTATATTAAACCTTGTTATCAATATATAACTGATAAATATGGAAAAGAATATGTTGGATATGTAAAACAAGCTAAGAAGACTGAAAATGTACAAGATGCTCATGAAGCTATTAGACCTACAAGTATTAAGAGAACTCCAGAAGAAATGAAAGAGTTTTTAAATAATGATGAATATAAATTATATAGATTCATATATTATAGAACAATGTCTAGTTTAATGGCTGATGCTAAAGTTAATCAAACTAGTGTAATACTTGATAATAATAATTATCA